>CAZWKO010000006.1:0-23441 GCA_964634925.1 uncultured Vicinamibacteraceae bacterium | reverse complement strand
AGTCGAGCGTACGTCAGTTGATCGGGCGTGTTGTCGATACGATCACGAAGTGGGCTGAAGAGCAGGAATACTTCGCAGGCAGTGATGACCTGCGTGCGTTTAGTGACGACCTGAAATATTTGCTCGTGAACCAAAAGGCAGCCTTTAACAGTCCGGTATGGTTTAACTGTGGTTTTGAGTCGGCGCCGCAGTGTTCTGCCTGTTTTATTAATTCCGTCGACGACACCATGGAATCAATCCTGACATTGGCGAAGACAGAGGGCATGCTGTTTAAGTTTGGTTCTGGAACGGGAAGCAACCTGTCGGCTATTAGATCGTCTCGAGAGGTTCTTGCTGGCGGGGGGACTGCATCAGGGCCGGTTTCTTTTATGAAAGGGTACGATGCGTTTGCGGGTGTCATAAAGTCGGGTGGCAAGACTCGTCGTGCTGCCAAAATGGTGATTTTAAATGCAGAGCATCCTGACATCGTTGATTTCATTAACTGTAAGGTGGATGAAGAGCGGAAAGCGTGGGCCCTGATTGATGCTGGGTACGATGGCTCTTTCACCGGGCCAGCTTATGCTTCCGTGTTTTTCCAGAACTCGAACAATAGCGTTCGTGTTAACGATGATTTCATGCGATCGGCGCTCGATGGTGGCGAGTGGCAGACTCGGGCGGTCACGGATGGTCGAATCATGGATACCTACGAGGCGAATGAACTGCTTCAAATGATTTCTGAAGGTACTCACGTTTGCGGTGATCCGGGTATGCAGTTTGATACGACAATTAATGACTGGCATACCTGCCCAAATACATCTCGGATCAACGCGTCTAATCCGTGTTCCGAGTATATGTTCCTGGATGATTCAGCGTGCAATCTTGCTTCGATCAACCTAATGCAATTTGTCAAAGATGGCGAACGCGGTGAATTTGATGTCGAGAAGTTCCGTGCGGCCGTTCGAACCTTAATTACGGCTCAGGAGATTATTGTTGGAAATGCAAGCTATCCGACGCCAGCAATTGGTCGGAACAGCCATGATTATCGACCATTGGGTCTCGGGTATGCGAATTTAGGTGCTCTGCTCATGTCGCGCGGCGTTCCGTATGACAGTGACGAAGGTAGAGATTATGCAGGTGCAATCACGGCACTGATGACTGGTGAGGCATACGCTCAGTCTGCGAGGATTGCCAGAGACTGCGGTGGGCCCTTTGAAGGCTTTGGCGCGAACGAAGAGCCATTTCTTCGCGTCATGCGCAAGCATCGGGCAGCGATGAAGGACGTCAATGAAGTACATGTGCCTACTGATTTATTTGAAGCAGCAAATAAAGCGTGGAACGACGTAGTTGAACTTGGTGAGAACTACGGATACAGAAATGCGCAAGCAACGGTTTTAGCCCCAACAGGCACTATCGGGTTCATGATGGATTGTGACACTACTGGTGTCGAGCCTGATATAGCGCTGGTCAAGTACAAGAAGCTTGTTGGCGGAGGTTTGATGAAAATTGTTAACCATACTGTGCCAATGGCATTGTCGCGGCTGGGATACAGCGACGACCAGGTTAACGATATCGTCAAGTACATCGACGAGCAGGAGACGATAGAAGGAGCACCACACATCGAGACCGAACATCTGGCAGTTTTTGACTGCGCATTTAAAGCGGCAAACGGATCTCGCTCTATTCACTATATGGGGCATGTGAAAATGATTGGTGCGACGCAACCATTCATTTCCGGTGCTATTTCGAAAACGATCAACGTTCCTACAGAAGCGACGACCGACGACGTTAAGCAGGCATATGTTGACGCATGGCGTCTTGGAACAAAAGCGGTGTCTATTTATCGGGACGGTAGTAAGCGGACACAGCCACTTAATACTGCTCGTGATGTGGCAAATGAGGCCGTGTCGTCTGTTTCTAGTCAGCCTGTTCGCCGGAGGTTGGCCGATGAACGGCAGTCGATCACGCACAAATTTGATATCGCTGGTCATGAGGGTTATATAACCGTTGGTTTGTTTGAAGACGGATCTCCGGGAGAGATCTTTCTTGTGATGGCAAAAGAAGGTTCCACGATTTCAGGATTTGCCGACGCATTCGCGCAAGCGGTTTCGTACGCATTGCAATATGGCGTGCCTCTTCAAGTGCTAGTAGACAAATTTAGCCATGCACGTTTTGAGCCATCTGGCATGACGAAAAACCGAGAGGTCCGAGTGGCTAAATCTATCGTTGACTACATTTTTCGATGGATGGCAACTAAGTTTTTGTCGGACGAAGCTCAGTTTCATGCCGGCGTAAATGTTAGAGATGATATTGCCTCACATAAAGAAGAGCGACAGAAGTCATCCGGAGAAATGGTGCACGAGTTAACAGCGCCGGCGGAGCGGTTGCCTGGATCCAATGAACCCCAGACCGCTGCTCAGTTTGCGATTCAGAATGATCAAGATGCACCTCCGTGTTCGACTTGTGGAGCGATCATGATTCGAAACGGTGCTTGTTACAAATGCGTGAATTGCGGAGCGACTAGCGGCTGTGCGTAGTTCTTTTGCTAGGAACAGTATCCGCTCCTTATTACTCGTCGCTGGGCAAAGTGAGATCGCTGTTAGAATCTTTACTGTATAGCTGTTTATTTACAGTTTCGTTAGGATCCCACCCGTAGTGCCCAAGGGCGACCAGCAGGGTCGCAAATGCAAGTCGTGATAACTGGCGAGTCTGTCTTAGTTGCCCGTAAACGTGAATCTCGTTAT
Source organism: uncultured Vicinamibacteraceae bacterium (assembly GCA_964634925.1). Lineage (GTDB taxonomy): Bacteria > Acidobacteriota > Vicinamibacteria > Vicinamibacterales > UBA8438 > DTWD01. Next base: position 20,721 of record CAZWKO010000006.1, on the reverse strand, counting down.
GAAGGCTTTTTGCGTGAAGGCCAAGCAGTCCACCTATTGCCAAGGCTAGACCGCCGGGAAAAGAAATCCTGGTAAACATCGCGCCGAAAGCGAGTATAAGTCCTGACAAAATCGTCCAGAGATTTGCCCACCACTCGAGCGTCTCCAGAAAGATGAAATCAATCAGTCCGCCAATAACGCTATATCCGCCGTATAGAAACATTCCCAATGCCGCCACTCTTAGCATATTCAGTAGGTTATTATGCCGTTTTAGGCGCCGATGCAGGCGACGATTTAAGTCTTTATTAAAAACACAGCTTTATTATTCAAGAAGTAATTTTAGTTTGAGGCGTGGCATGTTTTGCTATGCCGTCGTCTGTACAGCGGAACGATAAAAAAAGTTAGCGTGAAGGTCTGAGTTCTGAAATGAATTGACTGGAAGATAAAGGGAGACAGGCGTTGGATCTTGAATTAAATGAGAAGGTTGCTGTGGTCACAGGTTCAAGTCGAGGACTAGGATATGCCTCCGCACGTGCACTGCTTAACGAAGGATGCAGTGTAGTAATTTGTGCTCGAAACAAGGAGCGTTTAGAGCGCGCAGCAGATCAGCTGCGAGAATCGGCAACTGATGACCGAGTGCTAGCAGTGCAGTCAGATTTGTCTGTAGACAGCGGAGTGAGTTATGTGATTGAACAGGCCGTCGAGCGGTTTGGTGGACTTGATGTATTAGTAAACAATGTTGGACAAGCGGGAGGCAGTGGCATTGTAGAAACTAGTGACGCAGAATGGAATGCTGCGATTAACGATACTCTATTTCCAGCGATCCGAGCCTCTCGCTTAGCGATACCTTACCTTCGAAAAAGAGGTGGGGGAGTAATTGTGATGATTGCTTCGATATGGGGACGAGAATCAGGAGGCCGAATGACGTACAACGCGGTTAAATCAGCCGAGATTAGTTTGGCGAAATCGTTGGCGCAGCAGTTGGCCTCTGACAGTATTCGCGTCAACAGTGTGGCTCCAGGATCAATTTCATTTCCTGGTGGCTCATGGCATCGTCGCCAGCAGGAAGACCCTGAAGGTATGAAGGCATTCGTTCGAGAAAATCTTCCGTTCGGAAGATTCGGTCGTGCAGATGAGGTTGGCTCGGTGGTCGCGTTTCTTGCATCCGAACGTGCTAGCTGGATCAGTGGCGCATGCGTCACGGTTGACGGATGTCAATCTCGGGCACTCTTCTAGCTGCAAATATTGTGAACTAGGTCACGTAATCTCTTAGATTCTGTAATTGGAAAGGCTTTTGAGTCGAGATTAGCGAACGGTTCGTTGTTGTTTTTTTCTACCTTCGACCGTTACTTTTCCATATTTCTTGGTGAATCGTTCGACACGGCCTTCAGTGTCAACGAGCTTCTGTCGACCGGTAAAAAACGGATGGCAACTTGAACAGATCTCAAGATGAAGTTCGGCTTTTGTTGAAAAAGTCGTCCACGATGCGCCGCACGCGCAGCGAGCCTGGACCTCATGGTAGTCTGGGTGAATACCTGCTCTCACAGAATGCTCCTAATCTAATCAGTTAAACATTATATCAAGCCTTTTATTGACGTCCAGATTTCACTAATTCCGAGGCCGCTTCGGCTAGACGATGCGATGACCGTTTGATTGACTGCCTGCGTGTGCCGTTTGTTTGTCTTGACTTGTTCGTTTCGAGTCATTCGGTCATTTTTAGTGGTCACGATAAGTGTCGATAGTTTCTTATCCAAAAGCCATTTATAGGCAGTTAGGTCGTTCTCAAGACCAGGGTGTCGGCCGTCGAGAACCAGAATGATTCCGGAAAGAGTATTCCTGCTGGTAATTGTTTGGGTGGTGCGAACCTGGGAGATTTGATTAAAAAATTCTTCAGTCATCGCACTGAATTCAAGTCGTGTCTTCACCCCACCTCGAGCAAAACCGTATCCTGGTAGGTCAGCGAAAGTCAGTCGAGTTGGTTTTTGTCGTGAAGTCCACGATACCCAGACACCGTAAATGTTAATGAGTCTAGTAGTGCCGGGTTTAGCGCCTGCTCTGGCAATTTTTGTCCCCGTGAGGGCGTTGATAAGACTAGATTTCCCGACATTTGAACGGCCTACCATTGCTATCGTAGGTCCTAGGTCGTTTGGTAAACGACCGCTCACGGGGACGCTTGTAAGAAAGTCGGCGTGTGAAATCTTCACCGGCGTTTGAGATGCTTGAACTTAGACAAGAGTCTGTTCAAGTCAAGATAGTTAATGGGTGACTTGCTCTTCGGTTGCCGTTTCGACATCTCCGGTATCAGCAGCGAGTCGAGGTCCGGTCGGTTTTTCAAGGGCAATCTTGAGAACCTCGTCCATGGTATCAACCATGTATAGGTTCAAAGACTCGAGAACCGCATCCGGGATATCTGCTAGGTCCTTCTCATTGTCTTTCGGAAGGATAATGGTTTTCAGGTTAGCCCGATGTGCGGCTAAAACCTTTTCTTTGACGCCGCCGATGGGAAGAACTTTTCCGCGGAGAGTAATTTCGCCAGTCATTGCGACATCGCGTCTCGTGGGAATACGAGTGAGTGTTGATACTAATGCAGTCGTGATTGTTATACCTGCAGATGGGCCATCTTTCGGGATCGCACCCTCAGGGACATGCACGTGAACATCAGTTTTCTTATTGAATTCTTTTGGTATACCAAATTCTTCGGCCTTGGCCCGTACGTAGCTCATGGCCGCTTGAGCCGATTCCTGCATTACTTCGCCAAGTTTTCCAGTTAATGTTAGTTGTCCTTTGCCTGGCATTAACATGGATTCAGTAAGGAGTAGCTCACCACCTGCTTCGGTCCACGCAAGACCAGTTGCAATTCCGATTTCATTTTCTTTTTCGGCCATGGTCGGTCTGTATTTGGGTATACCGAGATAATTAGTGACTTTTTCACCGTTCACCTCGGTTTGGTATTTTTTGCCATTATCGACAACTTTTCGGGCAATCTTCCGGCAGATTGATGAGATTTCACGTTCTAAACTTCGGACCCCCGCCTCGCGGGTATAACGACGAATTACTGTTTCGTACGCATCGTCACTAAAAGTTGCATTTTTTTCTGTGAGGCCGGTCGACTTCAATATTTTTGGAGCTAGAAAACGTTTTCCAATTTCTATTTTTTCGATTTCAGTGTAACCCGATAACTCTAGTACTTCCATTCGATCGCGTAGTGCCTGAGGAACCGTGTGAAGTACGTTTGCGGTACAGATGAACATTACATGCGAAAGGTCGTACTCCGCATCAAGATAATGGTCAAGAAATGTGTTGTTTTGTTCCGGGTCAAGGACCTCAAGCAAAGCTGCAGAGGGATCTCCACGGAAGTCCATTGACATTTTGTCGACTTCATCTAACAGGAATACAGGGTTAATTGTTCCGGCTTTCTTCATCATTTGAATGATTTGGCCTGGAAATGCCCCGATGTAAGTACGGCGATGTCCTCGTATTTCCGCTTCGTCTCTAACTCCTCCTAGGGAGAGCCTGACGAATTTTCTGTTCGTAGCACGTGCAATGGATTTTGCAAGAGAAGTCTTGCCGACTCCGGGCGGGCCGGTCAGAGTGAGTATGGTTCCTTTGGGTTTCTTGACTAAGGATCGAACGGCTAAGAATTCTAAAATCCGTTCTTTAATCTTGTCGAGCCCGTAATGGTCCTCATTAAGTATTAATTGGGCTCGTTCAAGGTTTCGGCTTTCTCGAGTACGTTTAAACCATGGCACTGCAATCAACCAGTCGAGATAATTTCTCGATACGGTTGCTTCCGCAGACATTGGCGGCATCGCTTCGAGCCGTTTGAGCTCAAGGACCGCCTTTTCTTCGACCTCTTTAGGCATTTTGCTTTCTTCGATTTTTTTCCGCAGATCATCGGCCTCGTCACCGCGGTCCTCTTTACGACCCAATTCTTTCTGAATCGCTTTCATTTTTTCGTTTAGGTAATACTCTTTTTGCGCCTTTTCCATTTGTTTCTTGACGCGCGATTGAATTCGGCCGTCTACTCGCAGTTTTTCGACTTCAGTTTCAAGGATGTTTGCGATTCGCGTGAGACGTTCAAGTGGTGAAATGATTTCGAGTAGATTTTGTTTTTCTTCAACGCCGACGACTAAATGAGCGGCGATTGTGTCGCCGAGTTTACTTGGGTCGTCTACTCTGACGGCTGCGATCATTGCGTCATATTGGAGGTTATTGGATAGTTTGATGTACTGCTCAAAGAGAGACACCACTTTACTCATGGTGTCTTCTGTTTCTTCGCTTGATTCACTGGGGCTGGCAATTATTTTGGCGATGACACGACTAAAGCCCTTGTCTTCTTTCCACTCAATCGCTCGGGCACGTTCAATTCCTTCTACCAAGACTTTTACATTGCCGTCCGGTAGGCGAAGGCTTTGGACGATATTCGCGACGCATCCCATCGTATATATATCGTTGGAACTAGGGTCGTCGTTCGCAGCATCTTTTTGAGCTGCTAGAAAGATCCGCTTGTCTTGCGATAGCGCATGTTCAAGTGCTCGCGTTGAGGACGGCCTTCCTATAACAAAAGGCATCATCATGTGTGGAAATACCACCACGTCACGTAGTGGTACGATTGGAAGGGTGTCGTAAGATTCCATGCAGTCCGCGTTTCGTATCGGTTATCCAGCTTTTTCAATGAGGGTAATTGGTTTGTCCTTGGTTAGAACTGCCTCGCGCGTAATTACGCACTCGGTCACTTTTTTATTTTCTGGTAATTTGTACATGATATCGAGCATAAGATCTTCGATTATCATGCGGAGCCCACGGGCTCCGATCTTGCGTTTTAATGCTGCTTCGGCAATGGCCTCAAGCGCGTCATCGGTGAATCGAAGTTTCACATTTTCGTATTCGAATAGCGTTTGGTACTGTCGCGTGATTGCGTTACGCGGTGTGACCAATATTTTCATTAACGCTTTACAGTCGAGTTCATGCAATGTGCCTTGGACCGGAAGTCGACCAACGAATTCTGGAATAAGGCCATACTTGATGAGATCTTCGGGTTCGGTGTGTTGAAGTATGGTCCCGACATTTGATTGGCTCGCCGATTTGATGTCAGCCCGAAACCCGAGAGTCTTTTGTCCCATGCGTTGCTGAATCATTTTGTCAAGTCCGACAAACGCGCCGCCACAAATAAAAAGAACGTTGGTCGTATCGACTTGGAAGAATTCCTGGTGAGGATGTTTTCTTCCGCCTTGAGGTGGGACGTTAGCAACGGTGCCCTCAAGTATCTTTAGTAGGGCTTGCTGGACTCCCTCACCAGAGACGTCCCGAGTAATGGAAGGGTTTTCGTCTTTACGACATATTTTGTCTATTTCGTCAATGTAAATAATGCCTTGTTGTGCCTTTTCGATATCTCCACCGGCTGCCTGAAGCAATTTGAGAATAATATTTTCAACATCTTCCCCGACGTACCCGGCCTCGGTGAGAGTTGTGGCGTCAACGATCGTGAATGGCACTGACAACAAACGAGCTAATGTTTGCGCTAGTAATGTTTTCCCAGTGCCGGTGGGTCCAATCAGTAAGATATTAGACTTGGCGAGTTCTGTGTTGTGGCTGGTTTTTGATTGTTTCTGTATTTCGACTCGCTTGTAATGATTGTAAACAGCGACAGCTAGCTTTTTCTTAGTCGCTTCTTGACCAACAACATAGTGGTCAAGAAACTTATTAATTTCAGACGGGATGGGTAGATTCTTGCCAAGTTTCGCTTTGCCTTCGACGCGGTTGTCGTCAGCAATGATGTCGTTGCAGACGTCAACGCATTCATCGCAAATGAAGACAGTCGGCCCAGCGATGAGCTTACGAACGTCGTTTTGATCTTTGTTGCAGAAAGAACAACGGAGAAAGTCGTCGGCGCCACTTTTTTTGCTCATGGGTATCCGGGCTGCTTACGCTACACGCGTTCGCGAATGACATCATCAATAATACCGTATTCGCGACCCTGCTCGGCAGTCATGATGTAGTCTCTTTCCGTATCCTCACCAATCCGCTCGAGCGATTGGCCTGTGTGATGTGACAGGATCTCGTTTAATCGCTCACGTGTGCGCAGAATTTCTTTAGCATGAATATCAATGTCTGTCGCTTGGCCGCCAAGCCCGGTCATCAGCGGTTGATGGATCACGATCCTTGAATTTGGCAATGAAAAACGTTTTTTCTTGGCGCCGGCAGAAAGTAAGACTGCTGCCATCGATGCTGCTTGGCCTATGCAGGTTGTTTGTACGTCTGGTTTGATGAACTGCATAGTGTCATAAATTGCCAGTCCAGCAGAGATAACACCGCCAGGGCTATTGATGTAAAGCATGATATCTCGATCTGGATCTTCGGCTTCTAGGAATAGTAGTTGTGCAATTACGAGGTTGGCGAGACCGTCATCAATAGGCGACCCGATAAAAATGATGCTGTCTTTGAGCAGCCGTGAGTAAATGTCGTATGCGCGTTCTCCTCGGTTAGTCTGCTCGACTACCATCGGAACTAGCTGCGATTTAATTTCAGATTTATTGGTCACATATTACCCCTGGTCGTGACGATATTAAGAAAAGCTTGTTGGTTACGGTGCATCCGTAGTTGTGCCTCATGCAGTAACAATCTTCGAACGTGACAACAATATATCGATAGCCTTTTCTCTTTCTAGGCCGGACCGGAGTCGATTGATGCTGCCATCTTTTTCGATGAAAGCGCGGACGGCTGATGGCGCGCGACCACTGGCCTCCGCTTGACGTTCGATTTCTTGGGTGATGTCCTCATCCGTAATGTTGATTTTCTCTTGGGTAACTATCGCGTCCAGCATCAACGTGCTTCTGACAGCATCCATTGATCCGACACGTTGTTGCTCTCGAAATGCATTCCAGTCGATGTTTGCTTCGCGCGGATCGATGTTTTGGCCCACCATGTGTCTCGCAAGTTGTTCGACTCGTCGCTCGATTTCTTGCGAGACCAGTGCTTCGGGAATTTCTGTGGTGAGCCGTCCCGCGAGTTGTCGAAGTAGGTCTTGCCGAACATCATTCTTCGCTTCAGTTTCAGCCTGCTGGTTGAGATCGGTCTCGACTTTTTCTCGTAAAGCTGAGAGGTTTTCAAAGTCGCCTGCTTGTTTTGCGAATTCATCATTCAGCGTCGGCAGCACCCTCAGGTGGAGCTGCTTAACTTCTATTTCATAGGCAGCTTCTGCGCCAGCAAACGATGAGACTTCATAGTCTTCAGGAAATGCAACGGTGAATGAACGGGTATCGCCTACAGCGAGCCCAATGAGCTCTTTGTCAAATCCCGGTGGGTTCGATGCATGGCCGATCTCTACAGACACATCGCGGTGTTGTTCGGGTTCTTTAGAAGACTCGTCGTTTGCTTCGACAGGCGATTTGAGTAGTTGGCGCTCAAGGTCAAGCGTTACCGTGTCGCCATGCTCAATACTTCGTCCTTCGACTGGGTCTAGGCGTGAGGCGCGAAACTGCAGTTGATCCATTGCTTTATCCACCGCGTCTTTATCAATATCCACAGGTGTTTGTCTGAGTGTGAAGTCGTCATAGCGTCCAGGATCGATTGCGGGTAACGTGTCAAAAGTTGCACGGAAGGTCAATGGTTGACCTTCGTTGACATTCACATCTTGAACGTCAGGCGTTGCAAGGGGTGTTAGATCGTTCGTCTTGAGGGCGTCATCGACAGCCTTGGGGACGAGCTCTTGCGCAACATCATGCAGAAGCTGCTCTCGAAAGCGAGAACGAATTACTTGAGCCGGTACCTTTCCAGGGCGGAAGCCAGGAATTTTTGCCGTTCGTGCGTAGCTTTTTGAGAGTCGATCGATAGTTTTTTCGACAGTATTCGCTGGGATCTCTACCTTTAATTCCTGTCGGCACTCACTGATCTTCGTAAAATCTGTCTTCATTTCTGGTATCACTTACCGAAACGGTCATTGTCGTGTGTTACGTGCGAACTCATTTGCTTGACCACTGTCTCATAGTAAGAAGATTGGTGCGAAAGGGGGGACTTGAACCCCCATGGCCTTACGGCCACCGGATCCTAAATCCGGCGCGTCTGCCAATTCCGCCACTTTCGCATTGATGCGGATGACGCACGAATCGTCCTTATTTCCCCTCACATCAATCTAGTATACCGGGCGTTGTGGTAGCAGTCTGCTTGCTTGGGTTCTATCGATCTTATAGCAGCTGGCAACGGTGACGTGAAAGGGCGTTGAATTTATGAACACATTTCGGGCTATGGCGAGGACTGTTGTCAATCGAGATAGTTGCGTGGCGTCCTACGTCGTCAGTCAGCGAGAACAGACGGTGCGTATCACCGGAGCCGATTGTTGTGTTCGGTTGGCCAAAGGTGAAGAGATTTGGACTGAAAGCTCTTTCAAATAAACGCGTGAACAGGTACGCTCGTTGGGTTCTTGCTTGATTTAGGGTCGTCGATCAATGGGTCGAATCAGTTTCCACTTTGGCCCTGACCTCATTTGGAGTGACATGACGGTAGAATCCACACAACGTGACACCGGGATACGGTTTTTACTTGTTGCAGCATCTGTTGTTGTGATCATTGCTGGACTGCGAGCGGCAGCTCCCATCATCTTGCCGTTTTTGATTGCTGTATTTCTCGCCGTAGTAAATGTGCCGTTGATGAATTGGTTGATGCGTAATCGTGTACCCAAAGCAATCGCGGTGTTGTTGACGATCCTGACGGCCGTATCAATCGTTGGTATTTTGGTCGGCGTGATGGCGACGTCGCTGAATCAACTTTCAGTGGTCGCTCCGACTTACCAGGTCAGGTTACAAGAGTTATTTACGTCAATGACTGGTTTGGCTGAACGCTATGGTGTGCCCGCTGATCAATTGACTGCTGCAATCGCACCGTCGGGTGTGTTCGACCTAGTTGGGGGTGTGATTGGCGATACGGTGAGAGCGCTTGGGTCTTTGTTGTCCAATAGTTTTCTTGTTTTGTTGACGGTTGTGTTTATTTTGTTTGAAGCTGCTGGTTTTGGCGCGAAGTTGAAGAGTGCTTTCGGGGATGCACATGATTTATTTGGTCCGATGACAAGAATGGCGTCGCAAGTTCAGAATTACCTGGTGGCAAAAACGGCAATTAGTGCTGCGACGGGCGTGGTTATCGGCCTGTGGGTGGGTCTGATGGGATTGGACTTTCCACTCTCGTGGGGACTGCTTGCGTTTATGTTTAACTTTATTCCGACCCTCGGTTCAATCTTTGCGGCTGTTCCAGCAGTACTGTTAGCACTCATCCAGCCAGATTTAGGGCCTGAGTCTGCGGCGGTTATCGCGGCCGGCTATCTGGTCGTAAACGTCGTGTTTGGTAGTTTGCTTGAACCGACATTGCTGGGACATCGGCTTGGTCTATCTACCTTGGTGGTCTTTATTTCTCTCGTTTTCTGGGGATGGGTATGGGGGCCAGTCGGCATGTTGTTTTCTGTGCCTCTGACAATGGTCGTCAAGATCACGCTAGAGAACACTCACGAATTTCGCTGGCTTGCTGTGATGTTGGGGGCAAATCCATCTGGGGTGGCAGATAGTACTTAACTAGTGTTTGGTTTTCGAATGACTCGCCCTTAAGGCTTTCAAGGCTTCGAGGTGGTCGACGTAAGCAGATCGAGCCTGAACAAATTCTTTGTGAGTAAGGCCCAGTTCACTGGAAATTTGGCGAGCCTGCCCCTCTTCAACCACAGTAATAGAATCGTCAGCGGCCGAGACAGCAAACACACATTCCAACAGTTCAATGCGTTGTTCAGGTGTTGACAGTTTTCGAAATCTTTGACTGACGGCGACATTATCCGTGCCCCCGAAAAGTCTGACTTGATGTTTCGCTATTTCAACAAGAAGTACAGCCTGCGATTCTGGAATATGTCCGAGTACCTGCACGATATCTTGCATTTTCTCTGTTTCGGCTTCACTGAAATGTGAATCAGCATGTGCGACACGTCCAAGTACATAAGCAAATGTTGCGAGGCGGAGCGCTTGATCATCGGGAAGTGCGTCGAGTTCTTTGGCGATCCGACGGATGGATTCACCATCGCTGCCACTTTGTTCGTTCGTCGATGCGGTATCTCCTGACAGCCCAAATAGTTTAAGAATACTCACCGGTTCTCCGTCACTGTTTCGCGTAGTTGGTCAATGTAGGTTAATGCTGCGCTCCGAGGCGAATCATCTCCCTCATCGACCCGTAGGTTCAATTCACGCATTCGGTTCGCGTCGATTGTATTGTTAAGTGTGGAAAGTACGCGAATGATGTTTGGTGTTTCTTGCACTAATCGAGGACCGACAAGCACAATTGCATCGTATGGGGGGATCGCGTTTTGGTCATCCTCAAGTATTTCGAGGTCGTAAGAACGAATGCGTCCATCTGATGAAAAAGCACTGATGACATCAACGTTGCCCCTGGCGACTGCTTGGTACATTAAAGTGGGGTCCATAGTCCGTTGTTCATTAAAGAGAAGGTCGTACTGTTCTTGGAGTAAGTTCCATTCAGGACGTACGAAGAATTCGTAATCACCACCGATAGCTAAATTCTCGGCATGATGTGCGAGATCACTGATGGTTCGTAAGCCAAGGCGCTGGGCATCTTGAGTTCGAACCGCCAGGGCGTAACTGTTTTCAAAGCCGAGAACAGCTGCTAATGAGATGTTGTGTTCAGTTTCAAGGAATTGCCGAACCTCACGGAGTACTTCACTACGGGACGCACCGATTTGGGAACGCGCCATTTCGTTGGCCCAGAGTGTCCCAGAATAGTCGACGTAGACATCAAGATCACCTTCAGCGAGAGCATCGAATGCCACAATAGATCCAAGTGATTGCATAAGAGTGGTATGACGACCAGTTTCTTGTTCGATCCATTCAGATAAAGCTTCGCTCAAAATGTACTGTTCAGTGAAAGTTTTCGCTCCGACAATGATGGCCCGCTGCGTTTCTTGGCCGAATGGTCGCACGACGGTAATGCTCGCGTGGGCAAATAAAATCGCTATGAACCCGAGTGTTATAACGAGTCTCCGCCGAGAGTTGTTGGCGATACTTGTTTCGATACTACGCACCAGGCCATCCAGGCTCAGTGCTAGACCTGCCGCGGCGATGCAGCCAACGAGTACTGCCGTGTAGTTGCGCGTTTGTAGTCCACTGAAAATGTAATTGCCGAGGCTAGTGGCACCGATGGGCGTTGAGAGTGTTGCAATTCCAACCGTCCACACGGTCGCAGTACGGATACCAGCAATGATCACGGGCATCGCGAGGGGAAGTTCGACGGTCATTAGTTGCTGTTGCGGTGTCATTCCAACGCCACGGGCAGCTTCTTTTATTTGAGGATCTATGCCGGTGAGTCCGGTGACTGTGTTACGAAGAATCGGAAGAACGCCATAGAGCGTCAAGCCAATTAGTGCTGGCAGGATACCAATACTTTGTAATTCAAGTGCGGAGAGCACGGGCACCATCAATGCGAGTAGCGCAAGGCTGGGGATCGTTTGCACGATGCTAGCAAGACTTAACGCAAACCGTTCAAGCCAGTAAACACGTGTCGCAACAATACCAACGGGCACGCTGATGAGAATACTGAATGCAAGCGCAGTCAGAGTTAGTTGTAGATGGGCGGTCAGATACTCTGGGAGCAAGGCGAGTTGCTCAGTCATTGACGCTTCTTTGTTGACTCGGAGGGGTGTCAGCCAGTGCATCAATCACCGCAGCCTGTCGGCGTGGCGCATCCATCAGTTGTTCCACGTAACTATCTATGGGGTGAGACAGAAGCTCACGGGGTGGAGCGATCTGTAGCAGAACTCCGTTGCGCAAGACACCGATCCGGTCGCCCATCGTCAAGGCTTCTGTCATATCGTGTGTCACCAGGATAGTGGTGAGAGACAGAGAGTTGTGAATGCGTAGAAACGATTCTTGCAAACGCTCACGTGTGAGTGCATCCAGAGAGCCAAATGGTTCGTCGAGCAGCATTACGCGGGGACCAGCCGCCAGCGCACGTGCGACCCCGACGCGTTGTTGCTGCCCTCCCGAAAGTTCGTATGGAAAGCGGGTGTCTAATTGTGAACTTAGTTCGACCAAGTTCATTAATTCATCTACTCGTGTCGCAATCCTGTCGTCAGTCCAATGAAGAAGAGTTGGGGTGATCCCAATGTTGTCTCTGACCGTCATATGAGGAAACAGTGCGGACTGTTGAAAGACGTAGCCGATTTGACGTCGTAGTTCGTAAGGAGAGGTGCTGGTCGTATTAATTCCAGCGACGTGCACAGTTCCAGATGTTGGCTCGATCAACCGGTTAAGCATCTTGAGGGTCGTCGTTTTTCCTGAGCCTGATGCTCCCAGCAATACAATAAATTCCCCGGTAGCGACAGACAGGTTGATGTCTTTGACGACTGTGGTATTACCGTAGGACTTCCTTAGGTCTGTCGCTTCAATCATTGGTTTCAACGTTTTTCCTGCTAGTTGTTATTTACGTTAAACCGTTAGCAAACAGCGCTCTTGGTGTCGATTTTGGGATGTTGTTTGGCTCAGCACCGACCGATGGCCAGATAGATCAAAGGGGCGAGACCTTACGGTCCCGCCCCTCAAGAATTTTTTGTTCTTACTTAGGCTAGACACCAGATAGGTGTTTCACGACACCAGTACTATCTCCCAGTGTTTCGGTTGGGACGCCAAGCTTGGCGAGAACAGCGAGCTGTAAATTAGTCAGTGGTGTGTCTTCTGTGACTCGCATGTGGCGCCCGCCTTGGAGCTGACCGGCGGCACCGCCGGCGAGCATAATCGGTAGGTTGACATGCAAATGTTGGTTGCTGTCACTAATGCCACAGCCGTACTGAATCATTACATGGTCTAGCAGTGAGCCATCCCCATCTGGAGTGTTATCGAGTTTTTCCATGAAGTACGCCAGCTGTTCGATGTGATGACGGTTCACCTTGGCGAGTTTTGCAATATTTTCAGCTCTGTTCTGATGATGTGAAAGACCATGGTGTGGATCAGGAATACCGAGTTCCGGATAGGTTCGAGGACTGACCTCTCTACCCATCATGAATGTGATGATACGGGTCAGGTCGGCTTGGAACGCGATAACCTGTAGATCGAACATTAGCCGAGAGTGGTCTTTAAACGTATCAGGAATGCCACCGGTTGGCCGTGCCAGTTCAGGAAGTTCACGGTCGCTCTGTGCTTCGGCAATTTGGATTCGCCGTTCAATATCTCGGATAGCCTCAAGGTATTGGGAGACTTTGATTCGGTCATCGTTCCCGAGGTTTTTACCGAAATCGGCCACTTCGTGGACAAGTGAGTCGAGAATACTACGGTCTTCTTGGATACGGGCCAGTCGTGCTTCTGGAGTTGTGTTGTCGGTGTCACCAAATAGACGCTCGAACACGGCGCGTGGCTGGTTTTCCATGGGGAGCGGGGTAGTGGGGTTTCGCCAAGAAAGGGTGTTGGCATACGCGCAACTCCAGCCTTGCTCACATGCTCCGACGAGTTCGTTCGGGTCCAACGCGAGTTCAAGTGATGTCAGTACTGTGTCATTACCAAGAACCTGTGCGGCCATTTGGTCCATGGAGGTGCCGCATCTGATGTCAGGGCCATCTGTTTTTTTTGGGTGGACACCAGTCAAAAATGTTGCTGCCGCCCGAACATGATCGCCGGTTCCTTCTCCAGCTAAGGGGAATGCTGGCGCGTCAGCCAAACCACTTACCAGCAGCAATTTATCTTTAAACGGCGCCAGGGGTTCCAGGGTCATCGGCAAATCGCTTAATGTTCCAGTTGCAGTAGGAGTCCAGTCAGCCATGATCATGCCGTTGGGAACATATCCAGTGAATAACCGCTGAATCGGCTTTGCTGCTGATGTTCGAACTGCCGCAAAAGCCGGGACCATACTGTCAAGTAACGGTAAGGCTAGCGAGGCGCCAACACCGCGGAGAAAGGTACGACGAGGGAGTGTCTTCTTCGTGATGATCATGGCTCAGCCGATCTCCTCATTTGAAACGGTGTGCTTTGCACTATCCCTGTAATTAGCCCTGACCAACGATACTCTTCCTCGGCGGCGACGTCCACGATTTGTCTAATGGCTGGTCCGTCAAATGATTCAACACCGCGCCCGATGGCATAGGTGAGAAGCTTTTCCGTTACCGTTGTCAGAAAATTGTCTCCTCGGGTGACAAATGCTTCTCGCAGCGTTGCAGGACCATTAATCTCGGTTCCGTCACTGAGTATTCCACTGGCATCGATTGGGGTACCGGCTTCGCTAGAAATTCGCCATCTGCCAATGGCGTCAAAATTTTCTAACGCAAATCCGAGTGGGTCCATCACGCTATGGCAGCTTGCGCAGACTGGATTTGCTCGATGCTGTTCCAATCGGTCACGGACAGATCGTGCGTTCAGGCCTGCTTCGTCGTTTTCTTCAAGTGCAGGAATGTCGGGTGGTGGCGGCGGTGGCGGTGTGCCGAGAACGTTTTCAAGAAGCCATTTGCCGCGTAGCACCGGCGAGGTGCGATGCGCATACGACGTCACGGTGAGAAGACTCCCTTTACCGAGCAACCCGTGTCGCATATCAAGATCATCCGTTAACTGAATGCGCCGAAAATGGTTTCCATAGATGTTCGGGATGCCATAATGACGAGCCAAGCGGTCGTTGACGAAGGTGTAATCTGCCGTCATGAGTGTGAGCACACTGTGGTCTTCTCTCATTTGGCTTTCGAGAAAGAGGCTCATTTCTCGGGACATGGCTTCCCGGAGATTTGCGTCGAAATCAGGAAACGCTTTGGTGTCAGGTGTAACGAAGTTAATGTTCCGCATGTACAACCATTGCCCACCAAAATTATCGACCAGCGCACGGGCACGAACATCAGCGAGCATGCGACGAACTTGCGCAGACAAGATGGCCGGGTCTCGAAGATCGCCGCGTTCGGCGACCGCAAGGAGTTCGTCGTCGGGGATACTGCTCCACAAGAAAAATGAAAGTCTCGACGCGAGTTCCATGTCGCTAATTGCATAGGCTTCACCAGGCGCTACATCGGCAGGGTCTGATTCTCGACGAAAGAGAAAATCTGGACTGACCAAGATTCGTCGGAGAGCCATTTCGATGCCCGAATCGAAGTCATTGCCTGTTCGACCAGATTCAAAAAATCCGAGAAGCATGGTCATGTCATCGGTATTCACCGGTCGTCGAAACGCGCGCCGCGCCAAACTCTCAATAATTTCAGATGCGCATGCCGGCTCATCTTCTATGGTCGACGGTCGGCAGGTGAAGATCTGCTCACGACTTGCCGTGTCACCGCGCCCCGTGACGTCATAGGGCCCTCGTAATTCGATGCTTGCAATACCAGGAGTTCCAGTGGAGTCGCCTGCATACTCATAACTGCTAATTCGATAGACCGGGCGGCGCATGCCCTCGAGTACGGTTCCTTTATCAATAAAGGAGACCGAAAGTGTTGCCAGACCAGCTTTTGCCGTAAAACGAATTTCTTGTCCGTCGTCTGGTACATTTCGAAGGTCTCGGCCGCGGCCACGAATGGATTCACGGAGACGCTCAAGCCCCCCGATCGTTTTTGATTCCACGAGTGATCCGTCGAGGCGCACCTCAAGTGTGTGAGATTCAGTGACTCCGCGCACTTCTCCGTCGTAGGTACGAAGGAAAAATATTTTTACAATGTATTCACCATCAACCGGAAACGTGTGACGGACAGCGAGTCCTCCACGCGATGCAAATGGTAGATCATCGCTGACGCGTCCGTCTTGGCGAAGAGTTTTGTCGACTTCAAAGACTTCAGTCGTGGGTTGTAGCGTCGTATCCCCAACCGCGAGTTTACTGATCTTTCGTGCTGCACCGAGATAACGCTCGGTGAGCATTGGCGAGATCGAAAGCACGTCGGCGATGTTATCGAAGCCAAAGCCGGAGTCGTCTGGTGGTAACAAAGTGTCTTCATTGATTTCGAGCGAAAGAAGGTCACGAATGGCGTTTGCGTATTCGGCGCGATTCAACCGATGCACGGCATGGCGTCGTCCAGGATTTGGATGTTCTGAAGCGACCTGATCGATGCGGTTGCTGAGCCATGTTGCGAATGATTCGTACCCTGCGTCGTCAGGACGAGGACGGCCCTGTGGTGGCATCGATCGTGTACGTAGCTTCCGAATGACCTTTTCCCAGACTTCTGTTTCTTTCTCGTCATGTCCAACCTCAGCTAGATCGAGATTCTGAAGTGAGACGCCGGCGGTCAAAGTTCGGTCGTTGTGGCACCCGACACAGTAGCGAGTGACAAGTTGACGATGATTTTGGTCCTCAGTTACGGATTGTCCCCAGGCCGCAACACACGAGAAGGGAATCGTTACGATCGTGATAACGAACTGTCGGAAAGATATTGGCCGAATCATTGAGTGATTCCGTGCAGCAGGTTAGGACGGCTAGGAAAGAAAGTTCGTCTTGTAAATGACACTGTAAACACTGCATTATTATGATGCGACGCACAGGAGAGTCAAGGACGAGAATGTATTTCAAGAGACCGCACATATTGTCATGTTTGGTAGTTGGCACCATTGCCGTGGCCAATTCTTGTGTTGCGACAGACGTTGGCGCTGCAGAAATGTCCCGGGACCTCATTGAGGCAGTTCGGACTGACGATCTGAACCAAGTTGAGCGACTGATAATGTCGGGTGTTGAGGTGAGCGGTGCACGAGGCGACGGGTCAACCGCACTTCACTGGGCTGTCCACCGTGAAAACATTGAGATCTCAGATCTGTTGATTGATTCTGGTGCGGACATCAATGCGGCCGATGATCACGGTGTTACGCCATTAGCACTTGCTTGTCTGAATGGCAGCAGCGTGATGGTTGAGCAGCTTCTTCGCGCGGGTGCCGATGCGACTAGTGCGCGTTCTACGGGCGAAACTGTTTTGATGACGGCAGCTCGTGTTGGCAACGTTGATGTTGTCAGACAACTCTTGACTGCCGGGGCGGACCCGGCTGCTTCTGAGTCTTCTCGTGGTCAAACTGCATTGATGTGGGCGGTTGCCGAAAATCATACCGCTGTCGCACGTGTCATTCTTGAAACAGCGGGTGGTGCTATCACTCGTAGTGCAAACGGGTTTTCGCCGTTACTTTTTGCGGCCCAGCAGGGGAATGTCGACATTGCCAGGATGTTGTTGGCTGCAGGTGCGGATGTGAATGAATCTGCTCCTGATGGCATTGGCGGCGATACCAACACGCAAGACATTTTTCGAGAAGGGACAGAAGCATCTGCCCTGATGGTTGCTATTGATAGCGGGCATTCAGAGATGGCGCGTTTTCTAATTGGAAGAGGCGCGGATGTTAACCATACTGGCGCAGGTCGTGCGCCGCTGCACTCGGCGGTGCAACGACAACTGTCTGACGTGGTACAGGCTTTACTTTCGAGCGGCGCTGATCCAAATGCACGACTGGAAAAGAGACTGCCCTTTCTGTCGCGTTCCATCCAGCAAGATAACGGACTGACTCCAACGACGATCGGATCTACACCGTTCTTACTCGCGGCGAGTTATGGTGATGTTGAGGTGATGCGGATGCTCATCGAGGCTGGCGGCGATCCGTTTTTAGTGACGGAAGACAACACTAACGCGCTAATGCTGGCAGCCGGCGTGGACTACGTTGAAGGGCAGGATAAATATGGGTACCGCTCATACCCTGCTTTCCTGTCAATCATTCAGGAGCGTGCATATAAAGCGACGACGTTTTGTCTCGATCTTGGTTTCGATGTGAATACTGCAAACGATAGTGGTCAGACTGCGTTATTCGGAGCGGTATATATGGGTGGCACTGTCATTGCGCCATACTTGGTTGAACAAGGTGCTGAGATGGATGTGGTGAATCTTCGAGGCCAGACGCCGTGGATGGTGGCGGCTCAGGGAGAATACCGGTCTGGGTCGTTTTATACGCACATAGAAACAGCGGAAGTATTGGAAGAATTAGGCGCAGACACCACACTTGGGGTTGATCTGGGTCGTGATTTCAGACGGCAATTGGATGAGGTAGGCGCGACTCGTTGACGGTAGCACTTTAGACTTTGTAGGTTTTCCTATGGGACACATCCTTCGTCGCCCAGTTTTGTTCGGAGTCACCTGCTTGGTCGCCTTTGGTTTGTATGCAGATGGTGAATCACCTGCAAGTTTATTGGCGCAGCAAGGTGAAAACCAACGAGAAGCCTTATTGGCTCGAGCAAGCGATGCGGAACTCGATACCGACTATGTTCCGCCGCCGGGAGACCCGCTTTCACATCATATTTCTGGTTTTGCGAAGACCCTTTGTTCAGCCGTATTCGTAACGGGCCTTGATGCGGACTTTGCTGCTGAGAGCGTTGGATTTTTTAGTGGACCCTATGAGTATCGCGACCAGGTCATACGTCGCGAGATCGATAACGACGGGCGACGTGTTCACCTGACATTGCCTGATGGTGTAATTCGCACCGCAAAGCTCAACGGCGACCACGGGTGCGTGACGTTGCCGATCGGGGCCGAGGATGTGTTTTTTGAGCCGGTCGATATCCGCAGTAATGTGCCGGCGGCAGACACAACAGCGTGGCCCATGGGTGACGTGTTGCCGAACACGCCCTTTCCAGATGACATTGACCTCGATACGGTCCGCGAAGCGGTTGACGCGGCCTTTACACCTGCTGACGCTCTGACCGGTTCATTCGTTGTTACTCATAAAGGCCGAATTATCGGTGAACGATACGGCGATGGACTCACGATGCACACGCCACTCGAGAGTTGGTCAATGGGAAAGAGTTTGACTGCGACGTTGATGGGTGTCCTTATCCAGCAGGGTGTATACGATCTTTACGAATCGGCGCCGGTTCCGGAGTGGCAGACAGCTGGGGATGCTCGCCAACAGATTCGGATCGCCGATATTCTGCGGATGTCGAGCGGATTACGCTTTCGAGGGGTGGCAGATCCTGACCTGGACCCAGCGCTGGGTTATCCCGACCATCTTTACGTGTACACCGGCAGTATCAATTCATTTGAGTGGGCAGCAACCCGTCCACAGCAATGGCCCCCGAATACGATTGGTCGTTATCGAAATTCTGACCCGGTCTTGACGAACTATTTGGTTCGACTCGGAGTTGAGGGACGTGGTGGCGAATATCTATCCTTTCCGCAGCGCGAGCTCTTTGACAAGCTCGGGATTGATGGCATGGTCTTGGAAACCGACCCGTATGGTAACTATTTGTTACAAGGGTATGAACTTGCCCCAGCTCGTGATTGGGCTCGCCTTGGAAATTTGTACCTGCAGGATGGTGTTTGGAACGGAGAACGTATTCTCCCAGAAGGCTACGTGGACTTTGTGAGTACGGTTGCACCTGCCTGGGAGAACGACGGTCGACCAATCTATGGCGGATTCTTTTGGATTAACGGGACGGGAACATTTCCTATTCCCCGAGATGCGTACTACATGTCGGGTGCAGGCGGGCAGAATACGATTATTATTCCGTCGCACGACCTTGTCGTGGTTCGCCAAGGGCACTATCGAGGTGCGCGAGAGGGTGGGCAAGCACTGCGACGTGCGCTAGCGCTGTTGATCGAAGCGATTCCAGCAAGCTGAACAACAGTAAGCAGGATGACTGTTACGGTCTGTCATCGACGCCGGGCGGTGGTCCCATGGGTCTGCCGCCGTCTCGGTACGGTTGATGACATGCTTCGCAGACTTCGATGAGGGTGTTGCCTGCCGCAAAAACACCGTCGACGTCACGAGCTTCTGCGGCAGTCAGGGCTGCTGCACCAGCCTCTGACATCGCCTCAGCTAACTCCATCCACAGCCCGTCGTCTTTTTTTCGACCGTCCATCATAAAAAGATTTCCGGCTTCCGTCAGAATGACCGCAGCGTCCTCGAATGCTTGCCAGTCTGCGTCTGTTTCGGGTTCCTGGCTTCCGATACTAAAGATGACATCCGATGAAGGGCTAACCATCGCCCGTTGAATTTGACTGATAGTTGCAACGGGGGTGATTCCACCTGACTGCGCCGAGGCACTAATGGTGAGTACTGCAAATACGACGAGAGCACTAAGTAAGAACGTACGCATCATAACGATCGTCTCCTGCGTTGAGTCTAGAACGCTTGGACATTTGAAAATCCAAGCATTTCTTTTACTGCACGATTGTCGAGTTCTCGAATGCCTTTCGAGTCAAGTTGCCACTTATCCATAAATTGATCGGGTGTTACGAGTATCACATTCTGTTGATCCAGATAGTTTTCAAGGTCCGGTGATGAGAAGGGGCGGGGGAGGCCGTCTTCAAACGGTGACCACAGTCCGTCCCAATGGATCGGCAGATAGGCACGTGGCTGAAGGACAGGGACAACTGCTTCTGCAATAGGTAGCCCGCCTGTGCCAATCCATAGGTCAACAGAGTCAAGGTTGGCCTCGGTAAGGGCGTTACGAAGGTTGTCAATTGGTGCACCGTAGTCGACACCGTTGACCACGATCGGGACATGGAGGTCGATGGCACCGGCAGAGCTTTGTTGAAACCAACTGTATCGACCGTCAGGGCTATCCACAACAAAAAGGAAACCGCGAGACCCGCCACCGTTCGGGAAATCTTCGGCAACGCCTGCGCGAAGCCCGCCCGTTGTCTGGTCTACTTCTGGTACAGCATCTAATTCCACGGCATTATGTTGTTCGGGATTTACTGAGGGGTCTCCGCTGTGGTTCCAGCGGACGACAAACAGATCGATGTCCTGCGTGATGGAGATGTGTTCCGTTCCCTGAACGATTTGGCAC
>CAZWKO010000005.1:0-23995 GCA_964634925.1 uncultured Vicinamibacteraceae bacterium | reverse complement strand
GGGATATACGGAGTTATTTGCTCTCATTACATGGACCTCGGTTGGGTTAATGGGTGCAACGGCCGCTATCGCGGGCCAGAATCTTGGCGCGGGATACCCGGAAAGAAGTAAACGGTCTGCACTGGTGGCCTCGATGATCGGTGTGGCTGTGGCCAGTTTTGTGGGACTGTTGTTCGTCGTGTCTCCACGCCTGTTACTTTCCATTTTCGGTATGGATGGAGGAATTCAGTTTGAGTTAGGTCGTCAGCTACTGGCCTATTTAGCTGTGTCTGGCATTTTTGTTACTGTGGCACTCATCTACACTGGCGGCTTACAGGGAACCGGCGATACAAGAAGTCCACTTTATATTTCCATCGTGTCTCAGGTGGTCATACCTATTGGTCTCTGCAGTTATATTGATGTCACCCGCGGGTTGGTTCCATCGGATATCTGGCTGGCCATTGTGCTTGGACACATTGCTCGTGCAGCACTGAGTGTTTTTCGGTTTCAACAGGGGAAGTGGCGCAATATTGCTGTTAAAATCGAGTCGACGGCTACGTAGCTTTAGCAATGGCATCGTCTTTTCGTCACAAACATCTCTCTACGCGTGCTGCACAAGCACTTGGTTGGGTCGATAAGACAACCGGGGCGTTAGTACCACCGATTCACCCATCCGTGCCATACGAGCGCGATTCGGCTGGTCGCTCTCCGGCTGGCCGGACGTACACTCGAGACCACAACCCAACGTATGACCAGGCGGAGGCTCTCCTGGCTGACCTTGAGCAGGGTAGTGCGGCAATGTTGTTTGCTTCTGGGATGTCGGCAGCGACGACGGTGTTTGAAACGCTTGAGGTCGGAGACCATGTCGTTGCTCCTCAAGAGATGTATTGGACGATACGACAGTGGCTCCAGGGAATGGTGGCGCGCGGACGACTAGTCGTGGATTTCGTGGCTAATGGTGACTTGGATTTAATGCAACGTACGGTCCGGCCTGGTGTTACACGCATCGTTTGGATTGAGACCCCAGCTAACCCCAGTGGCGCGATCACAGATATTGCTGAAACAGTGACTATCGCACGAAAAGCAGGAGCCCGCATCGTGGTTGATAGTACGGTCTCTACACCGGTACTTTGTCGACCGTTGGAACATGGTGCCGACCTTGTGATGCACTCAGCGACCAAGCAGCTTAATGGTCACTCTGATGTTCTTGCAGGTGCATTGGTAACAAAACATCAGGATGAGTTCTGGGAACACTGTCGGTATGAGCGCGCCTGCCGAGGTGCAGTTCTTGGGCCGTTTGAGAGTTGGCTTCTCCTTCGTGGTATGCGCACGCTCGATTTGCGCGTGCGTCGTTCTTCGAAGTCGGCGCAACGCATCGCTGAGATTCTCGATTCGCATGCGGCGGTGTCTGAAGTGCTTTATCCAGGTCTAACAAAGCATCCAGGCCATTTGATTGCGGCTCGTCAGATGCACGATGGGTTCGGGATGTTAGTGTCGTTTCGTCTTCATGGTGGTGCTGTGGAAGCGCGTCGCGTTGCTGGTGCGCTCCATCTATTCCGGAACGCTACGTCATTGGGAGGAGTGGAGAGCCTCGTTGAACATCGCGCACCTGTTGAAGGTTTGGGCACGACAGTGCCTGATGATTTATTGCGGCTCTCAATTGGAATCGAAGATCCTGACGATCTAGTCGCAGACTTAGAATGCGCTTTGTCTGGCTAGGTCGAAAGATAGTTTTCTGTCCTCACCGCTCGGCAATGTAATCTACGATTCACCGCAGTGTTTCGAAATAAAGCTTCGCGCTTCGTCACGCAATCTGACAATTTCTTTCCAATCCGAACTGGTTGCCTGGAGCGGTTGGCCGAAGGTGATGGTGACTGTTCCTGGTTTCATTAGCACGGTTCGCGCAGGAAAAATGTGCCGGGTGCCACGAATAGCAACCGGTACAATCTTGCAGTTTGCCTCGACCGCAGCATGGAATGCGCCGAGACGAAAAGGCAGGAGGCGCGGTGCTACTTCGAACGTGCCTTCAGGGAAAATAAAGAGTGATTCGCCTATGTTCAGAGGCTGACGGAGTTCATTCGCACCCTGGACGCGTTGTGTCTGAGTACTTTTGTCGATAGGGATATGACCGCCTTTACGGATTGCAAGTCCAAGAATTGGATAATCGGCTAGGCGGCCTTTTGCGGCAAATCTTGCACCTACAGGTAGGACGTTCATCATCAGTGGTGGATCAAGATAACTTGCGTGATTGGCCACAAACACCACGGGTTGGTTTTTTGGAACTCGGTCTGATCCGATGATTCGAGTGCGACATCCTGCACAGACAAGGAGTAGTCGTGTCCAGAGTCCAATGAGTCGGTCGACGGGTCGACCATTTGGGACAATAGTCAGCAACAGAAGTGTCGCTACCCCGGTTGTCAGAATAAGGTTCACGATGTACACGGTATAAAACACCTGGGCCAGCCGTTTGCTCCATTGAAGAAATAAGCCGCCGAAAGCTTTGGATGCGAGTCTGAGCCATTGAACGGCAATGCCCACCGTTTTCTTTTCCAAGTGTCCAGCTTGCAAAGCATCACGTGCTGCGGATCGGCGGATTTTTCCACTGGATGTTTTCGGGATTGCTCCGGGATGGGCGAGGACAACACGGTCCGGAGTGTCACCAGTTTGTTCAGCTACGATGGTCGTAATTTGACGCTGAAGCTCTGCACGTGATTCCCGCTCGGCCATGCGTGTTTCGGCCACTATGACAAACTGTTCCGTTCCTCGGGCTTCGTTGACTAGACCAAATGCAGCCACGCAACCGGTCCGTACACCAGTGAGTGCACCGACGATGGCCTCAACTTCATGCGGATAGAGATTGCGGCCGCCTCGGATGATGACATCCTTTGTTCGACCGGTTACAAATAGATTGCCACCGTCGGTGTAGCCCAAGTCTCCAGAGTGGAGCCACCCATCTTGATCGATCAGCTGTTGAGTGGCTTCTTCGTTACGAAAGTAACCGACTGTTGCTGACGGTCCGCGAAAAATAATATGTCCTTGCTGACGGTCTGACAGACGTTTTCCGGATTTATCGACAATACATATTTCGTGGTGCAGCACTGGTTTTCCGCAAGAAACAAATCGGAGAGCGCCTTCATCACTATTGCTGGTTGGTATGGCCGCTCCGGTTTCTTGAAATGAGTTTCGGTGCACAACGTCTACGAGAGGAGAAGAACCCATCGCAGGTACAGTCAAGGCGACAGAGTTTTCCGCGAGACCATAGACTGGAACAACTGCGCTGTCTCTTAGGCCGTATGGTCGAAATCGTTTTGCAAAGGCCGCAAGAGTGCTAGGAGAGACGGTTTCTGAACCATTGAGAAGAGCTCGAGCAGAACTTAAGTCGAGGTCAGTAAGGTCTTCGTCGGGAATGCGCGTAGTGCAGAGGTCGTATGCAAAGTTTGGAGCAGCTGACACGGTTCCGTGATGACGACTGATTACTTCAAGCCATCGAATCGGTCGCGCGAGAAACGTCAGTGGAGACATTAAGAATAGTGGGGCGCCAACATAAAACGAGGTGAGCCACGCACCGATTAGTCCCATGTCGTGATACAGGGGCAGCCAACTGACACCGACGTCATCAGAATTCATTTTGAGCGCGTGCGTGATGGCGCGAATGTTTGCGAGCAGGTTTTCGTGGGTTAGATAAACCCCTTTCGGTGCACCAGTACTGCCTGATGTGTATTGGATCAGGGCACCATCTGAGCTCGTAATTGGGACGGGTACTATGGGAGTTCCTACCACTGAATCTGTTGTCATCACGTTGTCTAGTGACGGCACTTGGAGGGTTAAGATTCCCGCGAAACGTTCGACGGCGCTAAACGTGATCAAGATACGCGCATTAGCGTTTTGCAGAATTCGGATTTGTCTGGTTACGTACTCTTCAATGCGGTCAGGACGAAAGGGGGGATAAAGCGGGACGGCGACGCAGCCTGCGAGCAGTGTCCCCATGAGTGTGGGGAAAAAGTCACGCTCAGTGCGTAGCATTATCGCGACGGCATCTCCTCGTTTTAGTCCCCGCTCCTTCAGTCCGCCGGCAATTTGGCATGCTCGGGTCCAGAGCCAACCATAGGTGAGTGGAACATTCTGGCCTGCGTCGTCATCGGTCAATACAATATGCGCACGGTCAGGGGTGTGATGACCATGCCAGGAGAGTACGTCACCTAACGTCAGTGCCGTATCTGGTGACGTAACGTTGCCGTCTACCGCCTGGTATTGGTACGTGCTTTTCGGATCACCCGAGTCATCGCCATCTAAAATTGCGGCAACTAAGTCGGCCGGGTACTCGGCAGTGGTCATTGCTGCGTCACCCAACCGAACTCCAAAAGCGCGTTCCAGTCGAATTAGCAACTCAACGCGTTCAAGGCTGCTAATACCTAGGTCTCGCTCAAGCGAGTCACGGAGTGTAACTGGAGATGATTGGTCGCCACGGAGTTCTTCGACTAATTCCGTGACGACCTCGATAACGCGTCGCTCAAGGTCTGGACGATCGGCGGCGAGCGGGGTAGAAGGCATCCCGCACATTCTCGCTCAGTTGCTAGTTTGTTGGTGGGTCAACCCGTCGAATTGTATTAATCAGCACTGTTTCACGTGGGACGTCGTCCATTCTTCCCACACGCGTTGTACCGACTCGAGAAATCTCATCAACTACATCCATTCCGTCAACCACTTCACCGAATACGGCGTATCCGAAGCCTGCTGGCGTTGAATTTCGATGGTTGAACTGCATGTTTTGACCGACATTGATGAAAAATTGCGCACGAGCAGAGTTTGGTGTCCCTAGCCGTGCCATGGCGACCGAGCCACGACGATTTTGTAAATTGTTAGTAGCTTCATTCAGAATCGGTGCGCGAAGTCCCTCAGTTTTGGGCTCGTGGTCTGGTGTCATGCCTCCACCCTGAATGATCAAGTTCCGGATGACACGGTGGAAAATGGTTCCATCGTAATAACCAGCCAGCGCATACGTCAAAAAATTTACGGTAGAGACTGGCGCGCGTGGACGAAATAATTCAATCGTAATGTCACCCATCGTGGTTTCGATCACGACATGTGGGTTAGGCGGGGCATCCTGAGCATGCACAGGGATCGACATAGCGCTAGCGAGGATTACGAGAGCGCAAGCGGTTATAGAAACGGCGGATCGCATCTGGGCCTCCTACTGCCGGGTAATCGAGTTGATGACGACGTCTTCAACCGGAACGTCGCCGTGTCCTTCGCGTCGTGTGGTCGCGACGCTGGCTATTTTGTCTACGACATCCATACCTTCGGTGACATGGCCAAATACGGCATAGCCAAATGCTGCGCCTGGTCCCCGGTGGTCAAGACTTCCGGCGTTGTTCCCGCCATGGTTGATGAAGAACTGTGAAGTTGCACTGTCGACGACATTCGTTCTCGCCATCGCGATGGTCCCTCGTGCGTTGCTCACCCCGTTATCGGCCTCATTTGTGATGGGGGCCCGCGTGGTTTTTTGAGACATGCCCGACGTGAATCCCCCACCTTGAATCATAAAACCTGAAATCACGCGATGGAACAGCGTGCCTTCGTAAAAGCCGTCATCGGCGTACTGGAGAAAATTTTCGACTGAAATAGGCGCATTTGCCTGGTCAAGTTCAATCGTAATACTGCCTAGACTCGTATCCATTACGACCACAGGGTTCTGGGCCGATGCTGTACTGGCTCCTAGTGTCATAACCAATGCAACTCCCGTCATTACAGCGCGAACCGACATAGTGACTACTCCTTGCGGTCTCGCGCGACCGCGTTCAAAATATTAGCGTAGCTTGATCTCATATATTAATCTGTAGAATTACTGAACGGTGTTTTTGTCTATTGGTATGCGAGGCACGATCCTCAGCTACCGGTGTCACTGGCAAATCGTGCCGAGTATGCATAATCCAATGAATCCTGTCCACTATCAGCGTCGATGAGGCTTTTAGAGAAATTTCGCTCGCAGCCGGGATGGCAGCATGATGACCCCACGGTCAGAATCGAGGCCGTGCGTGGATTACCAGAAGACGATGACACTGATGGCGTGTTGTTGGACGTTGCTCGTAGCGATGCGGATGTTCGGGTCCGGCGGGCAGCCGTTGATCGAATAACTGATCCTGATGTGTTGATATCTCTTATTCAAGATCCCGGCATAGATGCTAGTACACAGAGGTGTGCGTCGAATGGACTGCGCGAAGCGGTGATTCGTATGAACACGAGTGATGACTGGTCCGCAGCTCTTGTGGTACTGAACGACGAACGAGATCTTGGTGCGATTGCCAGGGTAGCTGAAAACGAAAGTATCGGTCTTGCTGCGCTCGAACGGGTTGAGAATGACAAAACCATTGGGGCTGTGGCTCGAAAGGCCAAACACATAGTTGTGGCACTGGAGGCCGTTCGGCGACTACAACATCTATCCGAACTTATGGCTGTCGCGATTAAAGCTGATGATAAGGCTGTAGCGATGGCGGCTTATGAACAGTTGACGGCTCAGACCAATGTTGATGCAGCTTCGCTTGATGAAATTGCACGGCGAGCAAAGCAAAAGGAAGTTGTTCGACGTGCTCGGGAGGCGCAACAGGCGGATGCTTATAACTCGCCGGGGGAGAAAGAAGAAGGCAGCACTGACCAGTTACGTGTTTTGTGTGAGGACATTAATCAACTGGTTCAAAGTGTTTCCGTGCTTGATGAAGGACGTCAGCAGCTCAACACGCTTGTAGAGAAATGGTCGATGGTTGAAGGTCCGATCGATGATGCGCTTGCCGACCGTTTCGCATCTGGACGGCGCGCTGTTGAAGATCGGTTGTTGGCGCTCGATGCGGAATCCGTCGAAGTTATGCGGGTTGCGGACCGGCGGTCAAATGCGGAGTCAGCACGGTTGGAACTCTGTCTCCGGCTTGAAGGACTTACAGGAGGCGATTCGCTCGACCAGCTTCAGGTGGTGCTCAAGGAATGGGCTTCGCTTCAGGCCCCTGACCGTACCGACAGAGAACTACAGCTGTCTTTGGCGAGTCTTTCTGAGCGATTTGGTGCAGCGGTCGAGGCGTTTGAAGAACGACACCGGAGCTTCTTATCAATTCGTGAACAACTAAAAATGCTTGAGGAAATCCTCAATGCGATGGAGCGGCTCGTTGCGACTGGCAACTCGGAGACTTTTGACAAAGAGTGGTCGGCAATCGACGACCAGTGGAATGCTGCAGTGGCGACTCTGGATAGTGGGCACTCGGAGGGTGCGACGTTCAGGGCACTACTGGTTCGGAAACAGAATGTTGAGGCAGGTCGTCAAAGTATTCTTGATAAAACCAAGCGGTCGCAGGCGGAGAAAGCCCGTAAGAATCTTAGCCGGGTAAAACAATTCATTAATAGCATTGAGGCTGCAATTGAAAACGACAGCCTGTTGTTGCCTGATGCTGAGCGATACTTGCGGCAAGCGCGCCAAATGATGCAGTCATTCCCGCATCGGCCCCCGCGGGGCCACCGATATGTTCTTGACAACGCACTTGGTTAAACGACGACTCTTCTGCTCGGGCGGGTTCGTGAACTTCGTGATTTCGTTGATTGGCAGCGATGGGCAAATGTTGGCATTCAGGAGAACTTGTGTGGGCGGATGGAGAATCTAGCAACACCGTTGGAAGGTGTGGCACCACTTGATGATGCAACTGTTGCCAAGACATTTCGAGAATTGATGGAAAAGTGGCGTGTTGCAGCTGACGTGCCTCGGGATAAGGGGCAGATCCTATGGCAGCGTTTTAAAAAGGCCCATGATCTTGTCTATCCTCGATGCGAAGCGTTCTTTACTGCCCAGAAAATAGAGCGTAAAAAGAATCGTGAGCAGCGCCTGGCTTTGGTTCAGGAAGCTGAGAAGCTTCGTGAATCGACTGATTGGATTAAGACGGCAGCTCGCCTGACGATTCTTCAGGCGGAATGGAAAAAAGTAGGTCCTGCCGACCGCAAGGCCCAAAAAGCCCTTTGGGCGAGATTTAGGTCAGCATGCAACGATTTTTTTGAGCGTCGAAAAGCTGACCTGGGAGTGCGGAAACGTCAATGGGCTGAAAATCTTAAGTCGAAGGAGGCATTGTGCGGTCAGGCTGAGGAACTAAGAACACGGGATGACCTGACTGCTTCTGTCGAGGCAGCGAAACGACTTCAGGGTGAATGGAAACGCATTGGGCCGGTCCGTCGCGCTAAATCAGATGCAATTTGGGAGAGGTTTCGTGCCGCCTGTGATGGAGTGTTTGAACGGGTAAAAGAGGGTGAACGCGAGGCAGCCGCAGAAAAAATTGCTGCACGTGAGTCGTTGTGCGTCGAATTAGAGTCGCTGTTGTTGGTTGAAGAGGTAGAGCAGGGGTTGGCTACCCGTGTCCGTCACATTCAAGGACGTTGGCGACAAGCCGGAGATGTGCCCTCTGATGTGCGTCGTCAACTCTCGACACGGTTTGGACAGACAATTGCTCGGTTGGTTGAGGCTTATCCAGAGCAATTCCATGGGACCGATCTCGATCCTGCTCGTAAGCTTAAACAGTTGCAGAAGTTGTGTGAACGAGCAGAGACGTTGGTGCCAGCCAAGGTACTCGATGAAGCAGGAGCTTCGCCTGCCGAAATTCTTGCCAAGAAATGGCGCGATCAACTGGCCTCGAATACGATGGGTGGGCGTGTTGATGAAGCTGCCAGACAGCGTGCGGCGATTGAAGAAATAAAACGGCTTCAATCAGAGCGTCGTCGACTGGGTGCACTCGCTGGTTCCGAGGCCTCTGCACTGCAGGCACGCTTTCAGCAGGCGTGTGACCGTGCTTACCAGAAAAATCAAGCAAATACGTCTGCTGTTTAATCAGGTACTGTCGCATTCTAAGATTGATAGACTGGTTCATGCGATGATCCGAAAGAAGATGAATTTTTCGGTTGTGGGCATTGCCCTTATGAGTGTGGTTGCGAATGTTGCGTCCGCTCAGCTGCAAGACCCTGCTGCTGTTGCCGAGGTTGAAGACTCTCCAGGTCCACCACCGCTTCCACCAGGAGCACTTCGGTTGGTCAATTTCGCATGGGATAACGGGCGCGTGGCGATTTGCGCAGAGGAACCAGGTCCTCCTGTTGAACAAGGGGCGCGTTTTATTACTCGGACGAGGGTTTGGGTCCGAGATGCAACTGCGATGCGTCAGATTGCGACTAGTGCGGGAACCTGTGATCCTGCGTGGTCTCCGGACGGAAACTTTCTGGCTGTCGTCGCGCCGGATGGGCTGTGGAAGTTATCTGGAGATTTGCAGCTTACATCACACCTGGTTGACTCTCGTCAGTCGGAGGTGCCAGCCAGTGAATTCGATCATCGTGTGTTTGCGGCGCCTCAGTGGGCTCCCGACGGATCGGCAGTTGCTGTACTTGTATCTAACGGTGCCACTGGGTGGGTCGAGGTATTCGATGCTCGCACGGGCATGTCTCTTTACTCGTCTGAGCCTGAAACTTATGAATTTACATGGGAATCTGACTCGGTATCATTGCGGTTTGGTTCGCGGGTCATTCGCTTGCCGTAGATCGACGATTTATTCGTCTGAGGTTTCATGATGCTACGTGTGTTATTCAGAATAAGAACAGTTGCTTTTGTTGCGGCCGGATTCGTGTTTGTTGGTTGCGGCCCTACTGACCCAGTTTTGCTCGATACCCGTGTCTTAGTCGAGGAATTGGCCGCCGACGAATTTGAGGGCCGATTGACGGGTTCGGCTGGAATAAAGAAAGCTGCCGATTACATTACCGAGCAGTTGAATACCATCGGCGCAGAACCTCTTCCAGGAAGCGCTGACTTTGGCCAACCGTTTACCTATACCGCTGGTGTCAATGATGTCGGAACTAGTCTAGATGTTGTTGCTGACGATTCTGCAGAGTGGGCAGCATCGAGTCTGGAACGTAGTGGTGTGCGTGGTCTTGCCTTTTCCAATGCGGAGCGGATTGAAGGGCCGCTCGTATTCGCGGGCTATGGGTTGTCCGTACCAGAAACTGACGGCTTCAGCTACGACAGCTATGGGACACTTGATGTGACCGGAAAGATTGTTGTCGTTCTTCGGTATTTTCCAGAAGACGCCGAAGGGACTCTGCGAGGGACACTCTCACGGTATGCCGGACTTCGCTACAAGGCGTTTGCTGCGCGTGAGCGAGGTGCTACTGGGTTGATCGTTGTGACCGGTCCACGGTCGCCGAACGCGGGTGAACTGGTTCCGCTGACGTTCGACAACGCGATGGGTGATTCTGGCATTGTTGCGGCGACCGTGGATGGGAAGCTCGGTGCGGCGTTAATCGAAAGTTCTGGCGAATCACTCGAGTCGGTGCAGGCATCGCTTGACACAGCCAATCCTCATGCGACGGGTTTTGAGTTACCGCTTCATGCCACACTTGATGTCCGACTCGAGCGCCAACAGGATACAGGGCACAATGTCATAGGCTATTTTCCACCGACCCGTGAGTCGTCTATTGAAAAGCCTTATGTGGTGCTTGGCGCACACTACGACCATCTCGGACGAGGTCGCGGCGGTGACTCGTTAGCTCGTTCCGATGAGCAGGGCGAAATACATAATGGTGCGGATGACAATGCCTCAGGTGTCGCGGCGATACTGGCTGCCGGTTCTGCGTTGGCTCTGAGTGAACGAGACCGTGGCGTGATTTTGGCTTTTTGGTCCGGTGAGGAACTGGGCCTGCTCGGTTCAGCCGATTTTGTTCGTAAGGAGTTGGTGCCGATGAACGAAGTCTCAGCGTATGTCAATTTCGATATGGTAGGGCGTCTTCGTGACAATACGTTAACTGTTCAGGCTGTTGGAAGTAGTTCGATATGGACGGACTTAGTGGAGGAGTTGAACGAGCCGATCGGTTTCGAGCTGTCGTTCGTTTCTGATCCGTATTTACCTACGGACGTTATGAGTCTTAATGCGGCCGAGGTTCCGAGTCTTAACTTTTTTACTGGAAGTCATGAAGATTACCATCGACCAACCGATGACCCAAATTTGATTAACTACGAAGGACTCGACCGAGTGACGGAATTGGGTCGTGCCGTTGCCGCTGAGCTGGCATCTCGAGTTGCCCCGCCGGACTTCATCAAGGTGGAACAGAGCGGTCAGCGCGCCGGTCAAGCGATGATGCGGATCTTTACCGGTACCATTCCAGACTATGCGCAAGAGGTCGACGGGTTGTTGTTATCAGGAGTTGTTGGTGGCGGTCCCGCGGAGGCGGCGGGGCTACAGGGAGGCGACATTATTGTCAGCCTTGCAGGCCAGAGTATTGGAGATATTTACGATTACACTTACGCGCTTGATGTTTTGAAGGAGGGTGAGCCAACGGAAGTCATCGTCATGCGCGACGGTGAGAGATTAGTGCTCGAGCTTGTCCCAGAAGCGCGAGAATAACTGTTATTGATGTGTTTGATCGACTCGTTTCAGCCCTAGGATCGTTATTGGGTATTTCTGTTAGAACGGGTCGCTTTTCGCGCCCTCCTGAAAAGCCCAAATGCGATTGCGTGTCAGGATGTAGAGAACGCCGTCTCGAGCCACTGGCGTGCAATAAACTGCTGCTCCGAGATTATATTCACCGAGGACTTCCATTTCTGTTCCTGCGCGGAGCACCACAACATCTCCATCTTCATCACCGAGAAACACTTTGCCGTCTGCGACATATGGTGAACCCCAAACGGCAGCAAATGCATCGTATGTCCAAAATTCTTCGCCAGTTTCAGGATCGAGGGCATGAAGGAATCCGGACAGGCTTGAGATATAGAGGACGCCGTCTTCGATCGCGGCTGTTGACATCGTACGATAGAAATCTTCGCCGCCACGGTGCCAGATCGTGTGAGTATCCGTGACATCACCTGTGCCGGTCGCGTCGATCGCATAGAAATGTCCTGGTGCTTCTCCGTGTTCTGGGTCTTGTCCGACGCCGATGTATACCTTGTTGTCATAGATAACCGGTGTAGCGAGGATGTTGTTTCGGGTGCCTCGTCCACCAAGGATCCATTCGGATTCTTGTGGGTTGCAGTCAAATTCCCAAATGAGCTCGCCTGTTTCTGCATCGAGCGAATAAAGGACACCATTGCCACCAGCGAAGATGACCTGCGCCTGTCCATTGATGACGCCATAGGAGGGGTTAGTCCAAGCACCATGCAAGACGTTTTCGCCGACGGGATTACTTTCCCACAAAAGTTCACCTGTATTTTTATCGACGGCAATAAAGTCTGGCGAAAATGGAGATGGGATATTGACGTGTCCTTCATCGACACCATTGCTTGTGACGGTATACAGGACGTCACCAACGATGAGGGGTGAGCCTGTCGCGAGGTTGTGAGGAAAAACATCGAGTTCGCCAATCATGTCGTACGACCAAATAATGTCGCCGGCATTGTCATCTGTGAACTCTTCGTCCATAAACGGCCCATTGTTTTCACCGTCTTTGAATCCTCGTGCATCCAGGCAGACGATATGTGCTTCGTTTGAGATGTAATAGATACGGTCGCCTTCCATAAATGCCGTGGAGCATACGCCTTGCAAGGGCCAGTCGTTTACGCGTCCAGACGTTAGCTTTGGGTGAACCATTTGCCAAAGGAAATCCCCGGATGTTGATTCGAACGCCATGACGACACCCTTGTCGCCCTCAATCGCCGGGTCTCGTCTTCCTTCGTTATTGGTTCCGACGTACACACGGCCGTTTGCGACAACAGGTCCACCATAGGCTTGCGAACCAACTGGTTGAGACCACAGGACGTTTTCTCCTGTTGCAACATCCCATTCACTCAAAACGTTTGTTTCGTCAGAAACCATGTTCCGGGACGGAGTGTTGCCAAACATGGCAACCTCCTGGGCCGACACGGAGAGATAGGTGGTGAGCAGTGAGGCGATAACGAATAAAAACTGTCGAGTCATTGGTTCTCCATCACACGAACATTGTCGAAGTAAATGTCAATAGGTGAGTAGCCGATGAGTCCAGGACTCCCTTCACGAACGGGTTCGTTGTCTTCGACGGTAACGGTCCATTCGTCTGGTTCGGACTGGTCACGCGGCCAAATTTTGCCTCTAATTAAGGCTTTGTCATCGGAAGTGTCGACTCTGAGCTTTAACGTGTACCAAATGTCTGGTTCCCACGAAAAGTCGAATCGTTCGGCCATCCGCAATTCTGCTGCCCATGACCGGACTTCTATGCGTTGGTGATTACCCTGCATATCCATCGTGTAGCCCGCATTAATCAATCCGATGTCAGGACGCCGTCGACCCTTTTGTGTCGACATAACGTCAGCCTGCACGGTGTAGTTGGACATATAAGACGGACCAACGTAGATTGCGTGTCTGTGGATTCCTGTACGAGAAGGTCCTTTTTGGAATAATTGTTCGCCTCCCTCATCGACAGTTCGTAGACTGCCGCCGCCACCGATCCAGTGGGGAGGACGACCGTTCTCAAAATTTTCAAACCAGGGAAGCGGACTGAAAATTCGGATACGGGCAGCGGCTGAAACTTCGCCGACTGTCGCAACCACCTGGCCGGCTTGATTGGTCGACTGTGGTGATGACTGGAACTCACCATTGACACGGAGACGCGAGCCTGCCAGACCATCAAGTGTCCAAGTCGCATCACGTTCGCCAAGAGCTTGGCCATTTTCGTCAAAGGCGAGCACTCGAAAACTAACAGTTTCACCCGCCGAAGCGATCACTTCAGCTGGCACGACTTGAATACTCTCGACATTTCCCGTTGAGGCAGTTTCGGTGCCCAGTAATGGGCTTGTACCAGGTGCTGCTGCAAAGGAGGTATTCGGGTTGCCAATACTGTAGATACCGGACTCCGCCGAGACGTAGAGACGGCCATAAGCGGGAGCAAATGAGCCATAGATTTCTGCGTATCGGCCATCTGAGACTTGGAGTTCTTCACTGTCCAGAACTGTGACGCCGCTCGGGCCAGGTTCAAGGATATGCACGTTCCCGTTTACTTCTGTTATGTAGAGTTTGCCATCCGCCCATACGGGTGATGATTTACCAACTGTTCCAACGCTGTGATCCCACAGAATGTCACCACTGTCAGCGTTAATCGCAACGAGGTTAGCCGAATTATCTATGACGTAAAGACGGCCATCTTTAATCATCGGTGATGAGAATCCGACAGCGAGTTCATCGATCCGCCATTTTTCGCCGGTCGCTGTGATGTCACCAGTCCCGCTGGCATCGATCGCGACGACTCGACCCATTGTTCCGGCATCAAGATTTTCTTCACTATGCGCGATGAAAATGGTCGTGCCGTCTATTACAGGGGAGACGTTGATCCCACGCTTGCTGAGATGGAAATCCCAGACTTTTGATCCTGTTCTTGCTTGTAAGGCATAGATATGACCGTCCGCATTCCCGTCAATGATGAGGCGTTGTCCGTTGATAACGGCGATGATCGGCACCGATTGCGTGTTGAGATCGGCTGGTTGACCTCCAGGGGTTGAGACCCACTGCACGCGGCCATTCGATTTCTCGAACGACACATAGCGGTGGCGTGGGGGGCCACCCAAGCTACCCCATGCCGAACCAATGACACCGAGAATAAGTCGGTCTTCATCAATAATTGGTGTTGAGGTTCGACCGCCGTAGCCCGATGCTCGCCCGAGGTCTTCTGACAGTCTCCAGTCCCATACAATGTTTCCGTCCCGGTCAAAGCAATGCAAATGTCCGTCTACATTTAGTGCATAGAGATAACCTGTTTCAGGATCTCCCGTAACGCTTCCCCAACCAACTCGATTGAAGGGAACCGTGGTGTTCAGAACACTGAAGGTGTGTTCCCAAAGCTTGGTTCCGTCTTCTGCATCCCAGCACGTAACGATTTCCTTCTTCGAGGCGTTTTCGCCGGTACGACCGTTTGAGCAAACCCGACCGTCGAACACCGCAGGTGTGGAGCGTGCGATGTATTCTTGGAACCAAATCAGGTTTTCACCTTCAGGCGACCAATTTGAGACCAAGTCCGTCAAGTTGGACACCCCGTTTTGAGCCCGTCCTCGCCAACTAGGCCAGTCCTGCCCCGACGCGATATCGGGCACCGGTAGCGCCAGGCACACAAGAACGAACGCGACAAAATAAACGGAACGATGAGGAGATTTTTTCATCCTGCGATCCTTCATTGTAGATGGAAGGTAATATCCAATTTGACCGCCGATCTTAGCATGCATGGCCGGTATGAAAGGCTTGTTATGCAATGTCTAACCCGCAGCACGAACTAATTACTAGCCAAAACTTTAGTGGTTGTCCTTGACCCCAGAAATCAGTCAAGGATACCCTCGGGGTTCGGTCCGCGTGATTACCTTCGATACATTACGAGCTCGTTGGGGTGTTGGGCTTTGGGGAACGATGGCGATTTTGCTGGCGTTTTCCTTGGCAGGAATCACTGTGGTCCGGCTCCGTCAACCGGTTTTGGCACTGCTCCTTCCATCAGACGCACCAACTTGGCTGAGTTGGCTCGTTTACCTCGTGATTCTCTTTCCGATGTACCAAACATTACTACTTGGCTATGGCGCTCTTCTCGGGCAGTTTAATTTTTTCTGGGGACGTCTTAAGGCGGTAGGGCGTTTCCTGGGTAATCGTAAGACCAAGTCGTCGACGTAGGCACTGCCTGTGTTCAAAGAACATTGGCTCGTTCGAGTGCCCAAATGATTCCGACCGATGCAATAACAGCCGACGCCGGGATGACGACCCATGGCCGGTACCACGACTTATTTCTACACCATCCAAGGCTGGCAGTTGCAGCGGCGATCACAAGAAGTTGACCAATTTCGATTCCTACATTGAACATTACGAGAGAAATCAGTTGTTCCTGATTTGGTAGACCGAGCGTCGTGAGTGAACCTGCAAATCCGAGTCCGTGCAATAAGCCAAACGTAAAGACGACGGTTGGCCGCCATACCGACAGTCGGTCAGTTAGTATGTTTTCGATCGCAACATAAGCTATTGATATCGCGATGAGTGGTTCGACAAGTCCTGGAGACATATTCACTGTGCCGAGTGTGGCCACGGTTAGTGTCAGCGCGTGAGCGACGGTAAATGCAGTGACCTGTATCACCAGCGGTCTGAGCTTTAAACTGAATAGAAAAAGTCCAAGCACGAACAAAATATGATCAAGGCCATCTGGGACGATGTGCTGAAGACCGAGCCAGAAGTATTGCTGCGCTCCACTGTTGTTGTTTGAGCCGGCGCTTTGTCCGACAAGTTGAAAAGGCGTACTCCGAGCGCCTTGTTCGAGAACCATTCGCTGTTCGATATCTCTGGTTTCATCAATTATCGTTAGATGAACCTCTGCGAATGCTCGCGACGCGAAAAACTCTACGTTTTGCGCATTGTCGGGAATATTACCGGTCAGGCGTGCCGTGAGGCCCAGTACGGTTGGAATGACAGCACTGGTTGCCAGGGGGGTGCCATGGTCAGGAAAGTCAACACTGAATGGCACAGGTGTGCCGTCGAACCGAACGCGCACCCTTCTCTCGAAAAGCTGTTTCAGGCGTTCGACAGCGTCGTTGAATTCAACAGTGGATAACTGTTCGAGTGTGTTGACTAATACCGCGTCGTCAGTAGTAATTGAGACCCCAAGCGCAAGAGCATCAAGGTCATATTGCAGGTCAACCTGAAACGTGTCGATCGCTGAGAGGGTTAACGTGGTCTCGGTAAACGTTAATGGGTGCCCATTGGCGTCCTGATCGACTGGTATTAAAACAATGGACGCGATCCCAACAATGATCACGAGGATCGATAGACGTCGCACCGAACATATTTTATCTCTCTCGATTCAAAATCGAATAACTGGGTGTCGCGATGTGGATGTACTTAAAGGACGCCGTCGCCCCACGGACCAGTGACTGCAAACGTAATTACTGGTGTTTGCGCATTGAAAAAGAGCCAATTTCCATCGGGGCTAAATGTAGCGCCGGCAAATTCTCTATTTCTGAAATCACCGGTGAATCCACGGATTTCCCCGTCCAGTACGACATTATTTTTCGCAAATGCAGAGATTAATCCATCAATACTTAGAGCGCGGATGAAATTGTCAGGCTCTGTATCTTCGCAAAGTACAAGGCCACCGCGCGGACTTACACAAATGTTGTCAGGCATATTCAGCGTGTCGATATTTGGGGATTCGTAGAGTAATCGAAGACGCTCTTGTGTCGGGTCATACTCCCAGATTTGCCCGGCTTCGGCGTTGCCGCCATCGGTAGAGACAATATAGATGCGCTCATTTCCGTACCATGTGCCTTCCAGACGTGCGAATGTTGCTCCACCGCCAGTAAACCCTTGACTAAAAACACTATTCGAGTCCGGGGCTGCTGGGTCCGGGTCATCAATAGAAACCCAGGAGACGGGATGCCATACAAAAGGTGTTTGACTACCCCGCAGGTCGGTCTGAGGTCTATCGGTAAGAGCGAGCATCTCAAGTTGTCCACCGGCAGCAAGGTTGTTTATTTCAGTCGGTAGAAAACGGTAGAAACCTGCAGTTCGTCTATCTTCCGTTTCGTAAACGATTCCCGTAGCTGGATCCACGGCGATTGCTTCGTGCACAAAACGTCCCATATCTCTCAGTGGTTCGGCCGTTGCCGTGTCTTCTTTGGGGACTTCGAAGATATATCCGTGAGAATGGCGATAGTCGTTGTCTCCACCTGGGCCATCGACCGTTTCTTCGCACGTGAGCCAGGAGTTCCACGGGGTGGGTCCTCCGGCACAATTAACAGCGGTGCCCGCCAGGCTGGTCCAGGCCGTGCCAGCTGTGCCTGTGGCTGTATTGAACTCGATGGTTGTGGTTCCACCGCCAGCATTGACGTCGTAGACAGGGTGGTCAGCAAATTTAACACCCCGACGAAGCTCGTGATTTCGAATAAGTAG
Organism: uncultured Vicinamibacteraceae bacterium; assembly: GCA_964634925.1. Taxonomy (GTDB): domain Bacteria; phylum Acidobacteriota; class Vicinamibacteria; order Vicinamibacterales; family UBA8438; genus DTWD01. The sequence continues at coordinate 6,140 of CAZWKO010000005.1, read as the reverse complement.
GAGGCGGTCCGATGCTGTTGAAAATGCACCCATTCCGTCATGCCCGCCAGGCGTCGGCGTCCCATCGCGAAGTGGGTCACCGGTCCAACCGAATGTCAGATATTTAAAGTTTTTTGGGAGATGTAACAGTGGAAGTCCGGTTGTTTGGTCAATGACAGGTCCAAGCGGACCGTAGCCATCATGAGAGGCCTGGTTATGGACAAGCGAACTTGAAACGGGTCGCTCTGCATTTTCAGTTCTGCAAGCAAGCGCGTGAAATGGGGCGGCACTTAAGGCTAGCCCGGAGGTTGTGAGAAATTGCCTTCGATTTATAGGGGTAGCCACGTTTTTAGTGTAGCAATCGCGTGTGAATAGAATGTTACGCGATGCCGTCTGTTTTCTTATTAATCTAATTTATTGTCGTAGTTGTACACGATACGGTCGCCCTTTACGAAGGAAATTCACAACGGTATCAGCGGACGTTTTGAGCCTGGTTAGTTGTTGGGCGGCAGCACCCGCATCAGCAACATCATTGCCACCAATTCGATAAATCACATCACCGTCGGTAAGTCCAGCGGTCGCACCAATGCCAGTTGCATCGACACTGGAGATCAATGCTCCCCGACGCACTTGGAGATTGTCTGGTTCGGAACGGTTTATTAAGGTTTCGGTGTGTTCTGCTGTGCAGAGTTGAACGCCGACGATTTCTGCAACTGTCTCACTATCGGCCAGGCATGTGTAGAGCGGCATGTCTGGTCCTTGGCCGGCTACGTTTATTCCGGACGATAGAAAAGCCAACGCCAACGCCACCGTTCCGCACCACGCCGTGTGGCGAGAGACGAAACGGTGACAGTGGTGTTTGTGCATCAGTTTATGATTCGAGTACTGCGTTCATTGAGATTTCAGCATTCATCAATTTTGAGATGGGGCAACCATTCTTTGCATTATTGGCCGCCGTATCGAATGCAGATTGGTCAGCACCAGGAACTTTGGCGGTGACTTCAAGGTGGATTTTGGTCACCGCTGGACCGCCGTCGCCGACTTCTAATGTGGTCGTAGCTGTTGTACTCACATGTTCTGGTGTCAAGCCAGCTTCACCGAGCTGGGCAGACAGCGCCATGGAGAAACAGCCGGCATGTGCTGAGGCGATAAGCTCTTCTGGATTTGTGCCTCCACCGTCTTCAAACCTCCCGGCAAAGGTATAAGCCGTGTCAGCCAACACACCACTTTCATTTGATATTTTGCCACTTCCGTCTTTGAGACCGCCCTTCCAGACGGCTGTTGCTTTACTTTCCACTTGTCCTCCTGAGTGACCAGACTAGGCTGATTTCTTGCAAACGGTGATGCTTGTTGAGCCACCTAGAATACGACTAGATGCGAGACAGGACTCTAGATCGTTCCATTAGCGCAACGCAACTGAGTACAAGAATGAATGTTCGTTCTCGTAAATCCCTCTGCCTTAAACACGACCACTGACAAGTGAATCCACTACACCCGGGTCTGCCAGTGTCGATGTGTCTCCTAAATTGTGAACGTCTCCTTCCGCGATTTTCCGTAAGATGCGGCGCATGATTTTTCCGGATCGTGTTTTCGGGACACCTTCAGTAAATTGAATTTTTTCCGGCGAGGCATGTGGGCCGATGTCAGATCTTACCGCTTGAACGATTTCGCTTTTCATTTCTTCCGTCGGCGTATGTCCGGTTTTGAGCGTGACGTAGGCGTAAATCGCATTGCCCTTAATCTCATGCGGATAGCCGACGACGGCGGCTTCAGCAACAGAAGGATGTCTGCCGATAGCGCCCTCGATTTCGGCGGTGCCTATGTTGTGTCCAGACACGATAATTACGTCGTCTACGCGCCCCGTAATCCAGTAATAGCCGTCCTCGTCTCGCAGACAACCGTCGCCTGGAAAATACTTACCCGGAAATCGGGCAAAATATGTATCGAAAAAACGCTGCTGGTCACCGTAAACACCGCGCATTTGACCCGGCCACGAATCCAAGATGGTTAAATTTCCGCGTTTGTTGTTCCCTTCAAGGATGTTGCCATCGTCATCGACTAATGCTGGTTTTATCCCGAAAAGTGGAAATGTTGCAGAGCCAGGTTTTGTAGGTGTGGCGCCTGGGAGTGGTGAGATAAGAATGCCGCCAGTTTCGGTTTGCCACCAGGTATCTACAATTGGGCATTGGTCCTGTCCGATGACACTGCGATACCAGTTCCATTCTGGTGATTTAATCGGCTCACCGACAGTGCCCAATAATCGCAAACTACTCAAGTCATATTTTTGTGGCCAATCGTCGCCTTCCTTCATCAAGGCACGCAGGGCTGTTGGCGCGGTATAAAAAGTGTTGACTTTGTGTTTCTCGCAGATTTCCCAAAATCGCCCCCAATCAGGGTAATTGGGCACGCCTTCATACATCATCGTGATCGCGCCATTCGCAAGCGGTCCATATGTGATGTAGCTGTGACCCGTAACCCAGCCGATATCAGCTGTGCACCAATAAACGTCACCCGGTCGATAATCGAAGACATAGGCAAATGTCGTAGCAACATAGGTCAGATAACCGCCAGTGGTATGCAATACGCCTTTTGGTTTTCCAGTTGACCCTGAGGTGTAAAGAATGAACAGAGGGTCTTCAGCGTCCATTGCCTCTGGTGCACAGGTTGGATCAGCTGCCGCAAGGGCGTCATGCCACCAAACATCTCTGCCACTGGTCATGTCCACTGGCGCACCCGTTCGCTGTACAACAAGAATGTTATTAATACTCGGTGTGCTTTCAACAGCCTTGTCAGCGTTTGCTTTCATTGCCACATCTTGCTTGGAGCCTCGCACGCCTGTGTCCTGTGTAATGATCGCTTTACACTGAGAGTCATTAATCCTTGTTACGAGGCTATCAGCGGTAAATGCACCAAAAACGATTGAATGAACTGCTCCGATCCGAGTGCACGCCAGCATGGCTATCGCAAGTTCTGGAATCATTTGCATGTAAATACAAACCCGGTCACCCTTTTCGACCCCTAAATTCTTCAGCGCGTTAGCAGCCTTTTGAACTTCGCTGTGCAGTTCGCTATAGGTGTAGGTTTTACTGTCGGACGGGTCGTTCCCTTCCCAAATGAGCGCGGTGCTGTCACCACGGCCAGCCTCAACGTGTCGGTCGACACAGTTGTAGGAGGCATTCAACTTTCCGCCGAGGTACCAGGCAATCTCTGCTTTTGAGTAATCACATTGTTTGATGGTGTGCCATTTTTCGAACCACGTGATTCGTTGCTCAGCCTGTTCGGCCCAAAATTCTTCAGGATCCGCTACCGAGCGCTGATAGATTTCGTGGTATTCCTCCAGCGATTTGACCTGCGCGTTGTCGGAAAAACTTGTCGGCGGGGAGTGAGTTGAGTTCAGGGTGTTAGGTGTTCCGTTTTTTGAGTTGTCGTTAGCCACGATTTCCTCCGAGGTCTATAGCCGCTTAGTCGCGACCAGTAAGTTGCGTGTCTGTCCATCCGCGGTCATCACGTAATCCCAGAGGACGGCTTCGCGTTGAAAGCCGAGCTGTCGGAACACTTTTTGCGCCGCTTCTTGTTCTAGTGTCATCCGTGCGGTGAGCATTGTTAACGACATTTGTTTGGCGATCCACTCAATTTCCTTGGCAAGAACTCGCGCGAGTCCATTACGCCTGGCTTCGGGAATAACTTGCATTCGAATTTCACCGATGTGACGAGTCCAACTGGCCGTGCTGTGCAAGAGACTAGCTTCGCCAACGACGCGGTCGTTGTCGAGTGCCAAGACGGTATAAGTTCGACCCGTTTCGATGTAGTGTGCCCAGCGTTCAACAGCGCTTCGTTCGGTGATATTGATTCGAAGAAAGAGCAGATCATCCACGTCCAGACACTTTGCAAATGTAAGCACGGCTTCGATGTCAGTCGGAACCATGAGACGGATGCCAAATTTTCGATCATTCCCGAGTTCGACTTCAGTGGGGTAACGCTTCGTGATGGTGCCGGCAATATCTACCATCAGTCAAGCTTGCCAAACTTGGCTTTGGCCTCCTGTCGACGGGCATGGAGGATCGGTTCGGTATAGCCACTTGGCTGCTGGCGACCTTTAAAGACCAAATCACAAGCTGCTTGAAAAGCGATACTGTCATCAAAGTTGGGTGCCATCGGTCGATATTTCGGATCATCGGCATTCTGTCCGTCGACCACCGCGGCCATACGTTTTAATGTTTCATGCACTTGATCTTCTGAGCAAATCCCGTGGTAGAGCCAGTTTGCGATGTGCTGGCTAGAGATGCGTAGCGTTGCTCGATCTTCCATAAGTGCTATGTCGTGGATGTCTGGAACTTTTGAGCAGCCGACGCCTTGGTCAATCCACCTCACGACATATCCCAGAATGCCCTGTGCGTTGTTATCAAGTTCCTGTTGTATGTCATCAGGTGACCAGTTTGGCTGCTCCTCGCGTGGAATTGTGAGGATTTTGTCTAGTTCTGCGTGAGGGCGAGACCCAAGTTCTTTCTGGCGTTTGGTGACATCCACTTGGTGATAGTGGGTAGCGTGCAAAGCAGCAGCGGTTGGGGACGGAACCCATGCCGTGTTGGCGCCTGATTCTGGGTGTCCGACCTTAATCGTTAACATATTGGACATCAAGTCAGGCATTGCCCACATGCCTTTTCCGATCTGAGCGTGCCCAGGCAGGCCGCATTTGAGACCAACGTCCACGTTCCAATCTTCATAAGTTGTCATCCAGCTGGAACTTTTCATGTCCGCCTTGCGGATCATGGGGCCTGCTTCCATAGCGGTATGCATTTCATCACCGGTTCGGTCCAAGAATCCCGTGTTAATAAAAAACACACGGTCTTTGGCCGCGCGGATACATTCCTTAAGGTTAACGGTCGTTCGTCGTTCTTCGTCCATGATGCCGATCTTGAGAGTGTGCCGAGCGAGGCCGAGCGCATCCTCGACTTCACCAAGCAACTCGTCCGTAAAGGCGACCTCTTCAGGCCCATGCATCTTTGGTTTGACGATGTAGACGGAACCGGTCCGACTATTCGTACGACTCTGTAAATCATGCATTGCGATCATGGACGAGATCATTGCATCCAGAATTCCCTCTGGAGCTTCGCGACCGTCTTTGTCCAAAATCGCTGGGTTAGTCATCAAGTGACCCACATTTCGGATCAACATCAGGCTCAAACCAGGCAACGAGAAGGTTGATCCATCTGGTGCAGTGTAGGTGCGGGCCGGACTCATCTTGCGGTCGATCATGCGGCCACTTTTTTCAAAGCGATCCGTTAAATCACCTTTGTTCAAGCCAAGCCAGTTCCGATAGGCAACGACCTTGTCCTCGGCGTCGACGGTTGATACCGAATCCTCAAGGTCCATGATCGTGGTGGTCGCCGCTTCTACTATGACATCACGCACGCCAGCTGCATCGTCTTTCCCGACGGGATGATTACGGTCGATATTGATTTCAACATGTAGATCGTTATTGCGGAGTAATACGGCCGAAGGTATTGCGGCGTCGCCGCAATACCCCGCCAGTTTTTCAGGGTCGTTCAGACCAGCAGCGGTGCCGTCTTTTAGAGTTGCTGAAAGTACACCATCACTAATGGAATAGGAGGTTACGTCACGATGTCGACCATTTGTGAGTGGCGCGACGGAATCCAAGAAATCTCGTGCCCACGCGATAACTCGCTCACCCCGCACGGCATTGTATTCGGCAGTTTTTTCTGCTCCATCGTTTTCTGGAATTGCGTCCGTTCCGTAGAGCGCGTCATATAGGCTTTGCCACCGCGCGTTCGCAGCGTTGAGTGCGTATCGCGCATTTGTGACCGGGACGACAAGTTGTGGTCCAGCGATCGTAGAAATTTCCCGGTCAACATTACCTGTCGTGACCGTAAAGTTTTCCCGTTCGGGAACCAGATATCCGATTTCTTGTAAGACAGCTTTGTATTCTGCCAAATCAATCGGTTGGTCTCGGTTTTCCTGGTACCAGTCGTCGATACGTCGTTGTAGATCCTCACGTTTGTCCAAAAGACCTTTGTTTTTTCCCGATAAACCGTGGATTAACCGGTCAAACTCGGACCAGAACGTTTGCTGGGATATTCCTGTTCCTGGCAGCGCCTCGTCGTTAATAAAGTCATACAACTGTTTATCCACCTGAAGCTCGC
>CAZWKO010000004.1:5989-24894 GCA_964634925.1 uncultured Vicinamibacteraceae bacterium | reverse complement strand
GTGTCACTTGTCAAAAGTGTGGTTGCACCCGGCTTCACTTCCGTGATCGGGTTGACAATAGTGATCGGTGGCAGTTCCCTCCAGCGAGCAGCAGAAGCATCTTCCGTGTCAGCAATCTGTGTCGCCGCGTGTGCGGCACCAGCACGTGTAGGTTCGACTCCCACCTCGACAAAGAAGCTCTCGTCGCCATCACTCCGTGTTTCATCAAGCACAACGGGGAGGACATCAGCCACTGGCGTTCCTGCGTAACCGCCCTGACCAAACGAGCGATGACTGCCCAGCATCAAAAGTCCACCGCCGCGGTGATTAACGAAGTCCGCTATCATCCGCAACTGATCGGGTGTGAAGTAATTGGCTTCGATACTGCCAAGAATGATGCCGCGATACTGGTAGAGTTCCGCGCGGGTACGAGGAAACCCACCGACGAGATCATCCGGCCCTTCGACATCGAGCCGCATAAACTTATTTTCTGCCGTACGTTGCAGAATCGATACGTGAAGATTCTCATCATCAGAGACCGCACGACGAAGAAACTTCACTTCAAACCGTGGTTCGCCTTCAAAATACAGTAGTTTTTCTTCTCGGTCTTCAACGACTACAAGAGAATCACGAATGTTGTTTTGAGTAACCATTTCGCCTGGCTGCGGCGACACACGAAAAGTAAATAACCGTGGTCCTTCTTCTCCCGCAGTAAAACGCAAGCGCACCGTTTGCGGTTCTCCATCGCCAGCCAGTACAACCTCTTCCGACCCGACGATACGACCTTCATCTTCGGCCTGAACCGTAACGGTTTCACCGCGATACCCACGATGGGTCACCACCAAGTCAGTGACGAGAGACGCGCCCTTCAGCACACGGCGAGGAGTTTCAACCCGACCAAGCTGAATATCACGATCGAATTCTTCGCGACCCAGACCAACAGTAAAGACAGGCACCCCAGCCGCTTGAATCGGCAGTAAAGACTCGCCGAGTCCGTCTTCTGCATTATCCGCACCGTCTGTAATAACGACGAGACCGGATAGCGGCACACCGGATAGCTCGTCATGTGCTCGCTCAAGCGCCTGTCCTAAATGTGTGCGAGTACCGCTGTACCCAAGCTCATTGACGACATCAAGCCGATCGGTCTCGCTCGAAAATCCAAAGAACCGCAACGAAAAACGCTCGTTGAGTGCAGATCGCAACTCACCGTCCGTTGTTGCCAATTGATCCTCAACGAATTGCAATCGCGCCGTCTCATCACGGTCGGCTATCTGCATGCTCCGTGAATCATCGATCAGCACACCGAGAAAATTTTGCTGTGGCACAACCGACGACAGCACAAGAACTGGCCGCAGCAAACAAAACGCCAACACAGCAAGCGCAACAAGACGAACCGCGGCCAAAACACGTCGGTCTAGCGGCTGACTATTGCCACGTACTTGTGTATACGACCGCCAAGTCGCCGCGGCGGCGACGACTACGGCCAGAAGCGCAAGCCCTCCGACCCAGGACGCGCGAAATGTGAAGTCGCCTTGCTCAAACATCAACGGCCGATACTTGAACAAGAACTCAAATAGCGATTCGAACATGGTTTTCGATCAGGCGGCGATAAGCCTCAGTGGCTCATCGCATAGACAATAAAATTGATGCCCAATTGGACAGCAAAAGTCGAGTATTTCAAAGGGTATTCCGGCCGCTCTGCCCACTCCCACGCATCACCCAAGTCAGTATTCCAATTTATGAGGACCATTAACCGGTCCTGTTCGTCAAAAATACCTCGGACATGTGCGGTATATCCATCCTGCTCCCACGTACGACCACCCCAGTAATTACCGTACGCTGGCACTTGCAACACTTCGTCGATGCGATAGACCGTATTGAAAAGGGGATGGTCAAGAGGCACATCAATAATCGGATGCTCCGGGAATACCTGGCGTATCTGCTGTTCAAAATTTGCCCACTGCCATGAACCCCAAAAATCATCGATGACCAGAAATCCACCGGCTAACAAATAGTTTCGCAAGCCTTCAATCTCAGCAGGACTTAACGCGATATCCCCGACTTCTAACGCATATAAAAACGGATACTTCCGAATTTCGGGATCATCCAACCGGATCGCGTTCTCTGTTGGTGACCCGTTGACATCAATTAACCGATTTACGACCGTCATGAACTGTCGGTCAGCTTTTGGATAATCGATGGCCCAGCGACCATATCCCCAGCCACTGTTGTAAATCGCCCTGGTAAAGTAGAACTCGTGCGGACCGCCCGGACTCTTCATCGTGCCGCGTCCCTGGTCGAGCAATTGACGGGGGTTAAATTCCTGCTGCGCCTGCTCGCTCAGCACACCTGATTCAATAGAATCAGTGTTGTTTCTTTCGACGGTGGGTGCATTTGTCGTATCACCAAAATCCGTACGGACGAGGAATGCAATGCCGACAATAGTCGCCACCATCACAATCGCTCTCACTCCGTTTAACGGCCGCATTAGCTGATCCGTGTCCAGGGGAATCCGGCCCGAGGTGGTCGGGGCCAAAGTAGTAGGAAGGCCGCGTTTCCCTGACGCTATCCGCAGCATAGCACAGGGTGTAACCAGCCCGTTATGCCAATGTAAATGAAACCCAACGAAAAGTCTTTTGAACAAGACACTGTCCTGATCGGTTGACACTAACAGGACTGAGAATCATTGATTTCTGGATCGAATATAGCTGGTACGATATATGCATAGTGAGAAGTATGTTGGCAAAGCGAAGACCACTGGGCCAGAACAGTTTGGCGACCGCAATGTTCACGCTTATTTTCTGCTTACTGCTTGTACCTGAAGCATTAGCCCAACAGAATTCCGATTTTCTGTTCGACCGCCCCAACGGTTTTATCATGCTGCGCGGCCAACAAAACCTGCAGCGGGCTCAAAGCGACTTGTACGAATTTGCGACTCGGGAATTAACCCTTGAAAAATCTGACTTCAACGGAGCTGGTATCGCGCTTGAATTTGGGAGAACGTTAACCCCTCGGATAGACCTGCGCACAGGCATCGACTTTACCAGTGCGTTTGCTCGGTCCGAATCTCGCAACTTTACTGACATGGACGACCTGCCGATTGAGCAGGATACTTCTTTGCGGCAGTTTGATCTTTTTGCAAGTTTTGAGTTTGCGCTTACCTCACGTGGACGCACGATCGGACAATACTCGTACGTGCCAAGCCGATTTGTTCCCTACGTCGGTGCAGGCGGTGGTTTTCTTTGGTATCAATTCCAACAGTCTGGGGATTTCGTAGATTTCAAGGACATGGCCATCTTTCGGGCTCTCTATAAATCAGACGGTTGGACACCGAGCGGACACGCGTTCGGAGGTGTACATATCCGCATCACACCAAGCGTATCGGTTACCGGGGAAGCGCGACAAATCTGGGCTGACGCAGAACTAAATCGTGACTTCTCTAACTTCAACCCGATCGATCTTTCAGGATTGCGTATTGGCGTCGGAATTCGGTTCGTGTTCTGATAGGTAAAGTGACGGAGGAGAGGACCATGCTAAACAGAATCACTTGTGCTCGCTTGATGGCTATAGCCGCCGTTTTGTCACTAAGTAACATACTCGCAGTCAGTGTAAACGCTGCAACTCCGCGACAAGCAGGCACCATCCTGTCCGCTTCACCCACCTACGATTCAAAGTGGTTACCATGGGTCGGGTGCTGGCGACTCTGGGAAGAACAAGTTGAGCGAGCGGCTGGTCGGGGCGACGAATTCCCCGAACGCACCATGGTCTGCATGAGTCCGACGGCCGACAACACCGGCGTCCTGTTGTCTGCTAGCGCGACCGGTGAGACATTAGCGGAACGAACCCTCATCGCAGACGGCACACAACGCGCTGTAACAGATGGCAACTGCCAAGGCTGGGAACAGCGTACGTGGTCATCTGACGGCCATCGTCTCTTTACGCGTGCTGAACTGCAGTGTGACGCACCTACTCTGCGACGTACGAGCGGCGTTAGTTTTTTCTCAACAAACTCGAACTGGGTCGATATACAACTGATTGCAGTCGGAGACCGCGAACATCTTGAAATACGTCGCTACACACCGATTGATGAAACGGAGCGACTTTCACTGCTTGAACGACAGGACGATCCAATCACAGCCTTTGAGCGGCAGGAGTTACTGAACAGTGCACAGGCATCACACGCTAATCAGCGCACGATCCGTGAAATACGCCAACTCAGTACAGCTTCGCTCACCCTAATGAATGTGCGAGAAGCTTTACTACTTACAGACGCACAAGTCGTCGAAGCCATGCTCACGGAAACCGAACCCCGCCTTGAGCTCACCGCAAAGACACTCATCGAACTGGATAACGCCGGTATCGATGGGAGCGTTATCGATTTACTCGTCGCACTGGCCTACCCAGAACGGTTTGTAGTCGAACGCCGTAACAGTGGTAGTGGTGGTGGGTACGGAGGTTTTCGTCGGTTTGGTACTTACTCTTCGTATGATCCTATTTGGTACCACGACCTCTATCCGTATTACGTTACCCCGTTGGGCTACGGTGGGTGGCTCTCAGGCTACAGTCCGTACTTCTATCCCAATTACGGAAACCCCTTTATCTCCATTCGCGATGGTAGCGGTGGTTCACGGACGAGCCCCCGTGTCATCGAAGATCAAGGCTATACCCGTGTCGCACCGCGTGCGGTTGATCGGAGCAGTGGCAGGTCGGCCTCAGGCGGTAGAACGAGCGGGAGGTCACCCGGCTCATCGGCGCCTCGTTCTCGCGGTGGTAGTGGCGGTGTGTCGTCGGGCGGCTACTCACGTGGCGGCGGCGGTGACGACGGAGGCGGCGGGCGCACAGCCGTCCCAAGACGTTAATATCTCGACTCACTACATCTCGCGATAACAACAACTTCATTTGCCCGCACACGCAATACGCACGCGGGCTCCGCTCACTCACTCTTCAAATGTCACTTCAAACATCGTCGGCCACAATTTACCAGTGATGTAGAAACGATCGCGGTCTGGGTCATACGCGATACCATTAAGTACATCCACGCCTCGTGACTCTTCTGGCGTGAGCAGCCCTGACGCATCGATATATTCGATAACGTAACCACTCACCAAGTCGATGCGGAGAATAATGTCCCGTTGGTACACATTCGCATAGACCGTATCGCCAACACACTCCAATTCGTTGAGTTGCATCTGCGGTACACCTCGCAGCGTGACATCCACCCCACCAATTTCTTCAAATGACCGAAGATCACGAAAAGTAAGACGACTGGATCCATTACTCATAATTAATCGGCGGCCGTCATTACACAGTCCCCATCCCTCACCGCGGTAGCGAAAAGTTTCCAACTGATCAAACTGTTCAATACCCAGAGCAAACGCACGCTGGGCTTTGTACGTCAACATGATCAACCGATCGTCAACTCGGGCAATGCCTTCACCGAAAAATGCAGGGGAAATCCCGACACGTTGTTCAACAGTCCCTGTTGCCGGGTCAAGGCGTCTCAAATCAGACTGTCCATAGCGACCAGTGCTTTCCAACAGCTTGCCCTCAAACAAAATCAAACCTTGCGTATAGGCCGTCGTATCGTGTGGGAATCGTCGATGTACCTCAACGCGCAGCTCACGAACCGACTCCTCTGACTGAAAGCCGGAAGCTGTCAGAAACCACGCCGGCAAGAACATCCAAACCACCGCACTAAATGCTAGGAACGCAAGAAAAACATTCGCCGCGCGCCGAACCACTCTTTGGTCAGAATGGCATCGTCCGGCTCGAATCCAACGCTCTGGTCGTCTCTTTCGTCTCACCTGCAGAGGCCCTCTTATCGTTCCGTAAGCCTAATCTAAACCGGCTCATTACTCCCGCACTTCAATCCGTGCAACAACTGGATAGTGATCGGAAGGGTATCGCCCCTGGTCATCAGTCACGACCGTTTCGATGGACCGAACCCCGACCGGACCACCCACAAGAATCCAATCGATACGTCCTTCGGGAGCGTCCTCTGGTGGACCAAATTCCCCAGACGTGCGCGACGGTCCGAAACGTTCTGTCGCAACAACCCATGCATCTCTCAATCCGTCTGCCGTGGCTGCTTCCCATGTATCGCTCGTTTCAGCAATGGCATTGAAATCCCCCGTAATCACAATTGCACTTTCCGCCGGCAAGGTCGCCAACCGCTCCTTAATCATACGAACCGATTCCAGTTGTCGCGGTCCGCGTCTCAGCGTCAAATGTGTATTGAAGACATAGAATCGAAGACCGGTCGTAATATGGTGGAATTGGGCCCACGTCACGATACGCGACACATTGCGCCGCCACCCTGACCCTCTGGGTCCCTCAGGAGTCGATGAAAGCCAAAAATTACCAGACTCTATTGGGACAAGCTCCGTATATCGATAAAAGATCGGCGTGTATTCACTCAGGCCGGTACCGCCGTTAAGACCACGATCAACTCCAAGCCAGCGGTATTCTGGAAGAGCGTTCGATAGATACTCGATTTGATCGGCTAGCGCCTCCTGAAAACCGAGCACATGCGGTGCATGCCTTAGAATCGTATCTACCACCAAAGATTTGCGGTGAACCCATCCATTATCACCATCATCAATGTTAGAGGTCCGAACATTGAAGGTCATAACACTGAGAGGTAGTGGGGGTTCCGCCCTTGCGACCGAATTACACCAAACGAAGATGATGACCCCTGTCACGAAGACCAAAAACAGGTTGACGGTCCGGCGTGCGTCGCTTCCGTGTCTGGACACCATTGCCACAGTCTACCGTGGTCGCGACCCAGCCAAGCAAGCCCAGGACTGCTCAGAAGTTAGCTGCGGTCTTTAATTCCGTAGCATCGCGTTCGATTTCACGAAGTGCTGCTTTTTGAGCCCGTCGCCGGGACTTAACGAGTTGGTCATATTTGGTGTCTCCCATCAGCTCATCGGCGCGAGAAACAATCAACCCGTCTCCAAACGTTAATTGGGCATTCCTCGCTCCGAATCCATTCCGTCGCATCCGCATCATACGCTGCTGCTGAATCACGGCATGGTGACAACGTAGACACAGCCTAGGAGGCTGTAATTGTGAATTCTCAGACGAGGTGACTTTTAAAGTCAGTCGGGCCGGCACACGCCGGCAAACATTACACATCTGTGATTTTTCCAAACGCTCCCCGTTCGACATGGTCGAAACCACCGCAGGCAAGACTGGTCGTAACACACGCTGCTCTTCATTAACATCCAAGGGGCGGGCTGTTGCTTCGTACTGATAAGGCATTTCCACATCCTTTCTTGCCCCAGCCTACCGATGAGGGGTGACAGGCTAGGTCACACCCAAAGGATTTATTATGGCTACACACCAATGTCCTTTACGATCTCGCTAAAACCTGCACAAACTCTCATAAGTTTTTGAATGGCGCGAAATAGCGAAGTTATAAGACAGTGGATGATTCTTCGAGAAATCGAAGCCTCACATGGTAAAACCATTCGGCAACTGGCCGAGATGACGAATGTCACTACCCGTACAATTCGGCGTGATTTGGAAGCCCTTCAAGAAGCCGGTTTCCCGTTGTATGACATCTCAGAAGATGGACCAAAACGTTGGAAACTTGGCCGCCGACCGTTCCAAAAACTCGACCATACAGCGTTTAATCTTGCTGAGCTCTCGGCGCTCTATTTCAGTCGAGCTCTTGTCGAACGCTTGGCCATTCCTACATTTGAGGAAGACCTGAAATCCGCATTTACAAAGCTCGAGGCCGCGCTCGGACCACGCATGCGCAAATTCCTGGACCGACTCCCGCAAGCCCTACAAGCCAAAACAGAACCAACACGCAAACGCGATGACAATCAACAACGCAAAATTACGGCACGACTATTGGATGCCATTTTGCATCAGCGACGCTTGACCATGCGCTATCACTCCCTGTCGAGTAAACGTGAAAAACCCTATCGAATCGATCCATACCGCCTTGTTTACGCGCAAAGTTCACTCTATTTATTTGCATATGTATCGGATTACCAACAAGTGCGAACCTTTGCGGTCGAGCGTATTCGGCAGCTCACTCCGCTAGACGAAACCTTTACTCCTGTTGAGGACGTTTCTGACACCGCTTGGCCACACTCACTCGGTATATACCATGGCAAGCCAGAACAGATTGAACTTGAATTCGCATCTGAAATCGCCCCGTATGTCCAGGAACGAACCTGGCACCCGTCCCAAACGATGACACTCAAACAGAACGGGAACTTAGCCGTTACGATGAGCGTCTGTCTCGACAACTCGTTACAAACTTGGATTCGAAGTTTTGGATCGAGTATTCGCGTAGTTTCTCCACAAACGCTCATAGACAAAATTACCGACGACCTCGAACGTACACGCAGTCACTACCGAAAACAGAAGTAATGTTGAGACAAATTTTCGTTACTGGTCTTACCTTTGCGCTTGGCTTAATAGTTGGAGGCCTCGCCGTCGCATTGTGGCCGGCGTCACTACCTGATACACCAGTGGGTCATGCGCTATCTTTGCAAGTCACAGAAGACCGACAGCTCCTGGATATTGCGATCTCTCCCGACCATTCTCTACTTGCGTACACAGCCATTACTGACGGACTTACGCGGCTATTCTTGAGACCAACCAACCGATTCGAGGCAACAGAAATAAGGGGTGGTGTCGGAGCAACGCAACCATTCTTTGCTCCAGACGGTTCATCGATTGGATTTTTTGCCAACGGTTTTCTTAAGACCATAAGCCTGTACAGTGCCGGGGCCACTCCACTTACCATATGTGCTGTTCCTGGAACTCCGGCAGGCGCCGCCTGGCGCACCGACAACATAATCGTCTTTGCAGGCCCAGGGGCAACAGGACTGCGCGAAGTAGCAGCGACAGGTGGAACACCCGCGATGCTTACGACCGTCGACCAAGATGCTGGAGAAACTGCGCATGGCTGGCCTTCCGTTATTGATGATCGTTTTCTTCTTTTTACAGTCGGCAGGCAAGGGTACGACCCGCGGTTAACACTTCTTGATCTTGAAACTAAAGACACCCGTTCTCTCCTACCGGCTGACGGTGGGGGGTTCGCCGTAACGCCGTCAACTATTGTGTTTGCTCGGCGTGGCGAACTGTTTGCTGCACCACTCGAACTTGAGGACTTTCAAGGCGGGCGAGCACCCCAACAACCCATTGTGACTGGCGTTGCAAGCAGTTCCATCGGATATCAAGGGCTCGGCAGAGCACGCTTCGCAGCAGCACAGGATGGAACGATTGTCTTTATCCCCCCGCCGGCCAATGGTGCCGGAAATCAACTTGTGTGGGTCGACCGGGACGGACGAGCCACGTTAGTTGACGATGTGATCGACGAACATGGAACACCACGCCTTAGTCCCGACGGTCAGAAAGTCGCATTCAGCGCGATGAGTGCACTTTTCCGACGAGACCTGTGGGTGTATGACTTGTCGTCCCAGCGTCGCCTACAGATTACACAGGATGCCGGTGACAATCACTCACCGCTATGGTCTATCACTGAACCAAGCCTAACTTTTGCATCTTCGCGGACCGGACTACAGCGACTGTTTCAAATAGCACTCCCCAGTATGGAAGCCACTGGCCCACTTTTTGGCGGAGACCTACGCACACCCGGCTCATGGTCGCACAATGGGAATAAGCTAGCGTTCCATGAAGTACACCCGTCGCGTGGCCGAGACATTTGGACTTGGTCCATGGAAAGAGGTGCTGAACCATGGCGTGCGACGGACTCTAACGAACGCGCTCCCCGTTTTTCCCCTAATGGTCGCTGGATCGCATATGTCTCAGACGAAGAAGGAGAAGGAAACCAAGTCTATCTGCGAAGCAGTGTTGATGACCCGCTCTTAGGACGCGCCGAATGAGTATCGCCCATCGGCGGCACTGAACCAGTGTGGAGTAAGGACGGCGGCTATCTCTTTTTCAGACGCGGGCGGGAATTCTACGAAGTCACCGTCACCGGAAAGACGCCGAACATCAGTCAACCACAACATCTATTCGACGGTGTGTATGCAAATGATGTTTTAGATAATCTCGCTGCCTATGACGTCGCAGCAGACAACAACCACTTCTTGATGCTTCGCGAGCCTCATCCGGCACAGATTGTTCGATTGCTAAGCGGCTGGCGATCCTGGGTTTTTCCTTCCCCTGCTGAATGAAAGACAACCTCAAAGATCCACAATCTCGTACAACAAGCCAAAACCCTCCTTGTTGTCGTGGGTGAATCGCAGTGTCTTCACTGTATGCTCGGCGCTATGCCTGACACCGTCCAAGCAATCCCATTAACAAATCTACTCTTCGCATTACTACCAGCTGGAGTCGTACTTGCCATCCTGTACCGATGGTCAGCAGGCGGACCAACAACACTTTATGCTGTCGGTAGGATGTGTCTCCAGCTAGCCTTGGTCGGTTACGTGCTGACGTTTCTCTTTGGTTCGGGATCCAGCGCGGTCGTTTTAATAACTCTTGGTGTCATGGTTCTAACAGCCAGCTGGATCGCGTTGCGTCCTGTAGTCGCAGCAAGACCCTCGCTTTATTCAAAAGCACTGCTGGCTATCGGCCTAGGTGGGCTCTGTAGCCTTGTCGTCATCACGCAAGGTGTCCTTGCCACAAGGCCATGGCACAACGCCACCATCCTAATCCCTCTTGGCGGAATGATTTTCGCCGCGGCAATGAACGCAGTTAGTCTGTCCGCAGAACGCTTTCACGCCGAGCAGCTGCGTGGTGCGCCGTACCACGATGCGCGTCGTGCCGCGATGCAGGCTGCCCTTATTCCCCAAGTCAATACACTATTTGCCGTTGGGCTCGTCTCGCTCCCGGGGATGATGACAGGTCAGATCTTGTCTGGAGTACCGCCTCTCATCGCGGCACGATATCAAATAATGGTGATGTGTATGTTGTTCGGTTCAGCAGGAATATCGGCAGCATTCTTTCTCTTTTTCCAGAAACAGCAAAGTCGAGTCACACTACCTGAGCACCCGCTTCGTTGACCTGCCCAATATACCGGTCAGTCGTCAAACCATGCCTTGCAAATGCATCCTCAATTGCAGTCGCAACATATTCTGCTAAAGCATCCGAGTCGGCAAAGGCAACTACGCTGGGACCTGAGCCTGATATCGAACAACCGAGTGAACCAGCATTAAGGGCTGCTTTCTTTACAGTGGTATACCCGGGAACCAGTGGCGCACGAACTGGTTCTACTAATGCATCACTGATACTTCGAGCGAAAAGAGCCAGATCTGCTTGATGAAGCGCAGCCACGAACGCTGCTACATTACCAAGGTTCTGAACAGCTTGATTTATCGTGTACCGGCGCTCAGAAACCAATTTTCGCGCCTCGGCAGTCAGTACCTCTGTGTGCGGATGCACAATAACCACCCGAAGCGCTGCCGGAACCGGCAGCGCGATCACATCCAAAGGATCAGTGCTACGAATCAAAACAATGCCACCGAACACAGACGGCGCAACATTATCGGCGTGAGCAGTCCCAGAAGCCGCTGCTTCGCCCTGCAACGAACAATTCACGATGTCGTGCTTCGATAGTACGTTCCCAAAAAGTGCGTTGACCGCCACCGCACCCCCGACACTGCTAGCGGCAGAACTTCCTAAACCACTCCCCAAGGGCATTTGCTTGTGCAGCCAGAGCCGAACGCCCTGGCCTTGAATACCAATCCGTTGTATTGCCGCCGCTGCTGCAATACCAACGACATTCTCTTCGGGATCAGTGCTTAATGAATCAGCACCCGTAACTTCAACGATCTCAACACCAGGCGACGTAGAAATCTCTGCTTCAACGAGATCCCCTGGTCGCTTGAGTGCTAGCCCAAGAACATCAAACCCCGGGCCAAGATTGGATGCGGTTGCCGGTGCAAAAACTTTTATACGTTCGCTCATACAAACATTACCCCTGATAACGTCAAAGGCTCCGACCTGACATATCTCTACTGAACGACATCTAGATGTTCTAAGCCAACAGTCGTCGTTTACAATGCATCAGTTAAATCTATACGCTGAAACCTCGGCAACCTTACCTTTAATGAAACATTAGCCGACCGTTGCGCGTTAGAGCGTAACAGGAGGATTCGTGATGCGTCTGGAAATTCGTCATCGGCTTCACACCGCTCTAGCGGTACTTTTTCTAGCCCCAACATTTAGTTTCGGCTGTAGTTCAGGCGAAGATCCACTACCTGAAATCGTCGCAAAAGCAATCGCCCACCACGGCGGCGACCTCTACGAAGCCTCTCACATTTCTATGACCATTACCTCTTTATCTGGTGGTTTTAATATTGAGGTCACTCGGAACGGCGGCACATTCGAATATATCGTCACCAACCCGGCCACTGACACACGCCCAGAACGAAAAGTTCGTCTAACGAATGAGCGCGTGACTGAATGGCAGAATGGAGCGGAGCTCACTCTTGATGAAGAAGGCGAACGTCGCGCGCGCGCTTTTGTTGATGCGCGTGTCTTTTTTCCCCTTCTGCCGTACACCCTTAAGGGAGGCGATATCCGCTTCGAAGACAAAGGACTGGACACATGGTATGGACGCGAACTACAACGCATGAAGGTCACGTTCGCGCCTGGTTCCAGTAACGATGCTGATGACGCGTATACCTTTTGGTTTGATCCTGAAAGCGGCCAAGTAGAACAGTTTGGCTACGATTTTGACAATGGTCTTCGATACCGTAAAGCGACCGCGTTTAACAGGGTCGGTGGAGTGCTATTTTCAGACCAGGAGAATTACGCCGTGGACGGCGGAAAAATACCAGTCGACACGCTCAGCGAGGACTATGTCGAGTCAGAAATGCGCTTATTGTCAACCGTGACCATTAGTAACGTCGAAGTAGAACCCCTCTAGTCAAAAATCCCGAGCTGCAGTTTTGCGGCATCAGTCATTCGATCTTTGTCCCAAGGCGGTTCCCAGACCAGATCAACACGGGCATCACTGACACCATCAATCGATTTCACTTTGCCCTGCACCTCAGCAGGGAGTGTAATCGCCGCTGGACACCCGGGCGCGGTCAAGGTCATTTGAATAACGGCGAGACCTGTTGCATCAACCCCAATGTCATAGATCAATCCGAGTTCGTAAATATTGACGGGTATTTCAGGATCAAACACCGTTATAAGCTGATCAACAATTTTTGGTTTCAACTCAAGTGTCTTGGCTTCGTCTATCTCTATCGGCAGCGCTGGTTCAGCCGTCGGCGTAACCGGGGCAGTATTTGCTTCGTCCGTCAGTGCACTCGTGTCAAACATTGGCGGTGTAGTCGTTCCAGAATCAACAGATGTCGCCGTTGCTTTTCCGGTATCAGAGGCCACGTTGTCAGTATCGGTATCGTTGAGTGGCGGTGGCACCTCATTAAGATTAAGAATCCCCATCGTCTCGTCCTATTCCGTTGTCACGACATCGTGCCGATCTTCAACCGCTGCCCGCAGTGTATGCCATGCGAGACTGGCACATTTGACGCGGGCCGGGTAGTCACGCACGCCAGCGAAAACGGCTAGTTTGCCAAGCGTTTGGTCATCATCAGCAACGTCTCCGTCCGTCACAAGATTTAAAAACCGGTCAAACAATTCACGAGCCTCCACAAGCGTTTTGCCTTTGACAGAATCCGTCATCAATGATGCCGACGCTTTTGAAATGGCACAACCAGACCCCTCAAAGCGCACATCCGTGATCGTGTCGGCATCTAGGTTGACATACACAACGAGCTTGTCACCACAGAGAGGATTAAATCCGTCGGCGTGACGGTCGGCATCGGAAAGTTCACCGAAATTATGGGGGTGTTTATTGTGGTCAAGAATCACCTCTTGGTAAAGATCTCGTAGTTCGCTCATACACTAAACGTCTCTCTAACGTGTTCAAGCGCCTTGACCAATGCGTCGATCTCCTCATGAGTGTTGTACATCGCCATCGATGCCCGAGCGGTCGCAGGAACGCCAAATCGATCCATAACTGGTTGGGTGCAATGGTGTCCCGTTCGAATCGCGATACCATCAGAATCGACAATTGTACCGATGTCGTGTGGGTGTGCACCATCCATAACAAACGAGAGGATGCTCGCCTTATTCGGTGAAGTTCCAATTAACTGCAAGCCCTTCACCTCCGATAATGCGTTCGTTGCATACGCGAGTAAATCAGCCTCATGACGACCGATTCCTTCAAACCCAATGTTAAGTAAATAGTCGACGGCAGCACCAAGACCGATGGCGCCCGCGATGTGAGGTGTGCCCGCTTCAAACTTGTGCGGCAATTCGGCATAGGTTGTTTTTTCGAATGTGACTGACCGAATCATGTCCCCACCGCCCTGGTAGGGAGGCATCTGTTCAAGCAATGACTCGCGTCCATACAGGACGCCAATCCCAGTCGGTCCATAGAGTTTATGGCCGGTAAACACATAAAAATCACAATCAAGATCCTGGACATCGACTGGCATGTGGTAGACCGATTGCGAACCGTCAATAAGCACTGGCACGCCCCGGGCGTGTGCCATACGAACGATGTTTTTTACTGGATTGATGGTGCCAAGAGAGTTTGACAAGTGAACTACAGCTACAAGACGTGTCCGCGGACTGATCAACCGCTGAAACTCATCAAGCTGAAGCGTCCCGTGGTCATCAATCGGCGCCACGCAAAGTCGGGCACCAACTTGTTCGCACAACAACTGCCACGGAACGATATTTGAATGATGCTCCATATGTGTGATGAGCACCTCATCCCCGGGACCTAGATTTTGCCGACCATAACTTTGCGCGACCAAGTTGATGCTTTCCGTCGAATTGCGGGTGAAAATGATTTCGTGGGCTGCGCGAGCATTGAGCAATCCCTGTACTTTTTCCCGTGCGAGATCATATGACGCTGTCGCCTCTTCACTAAGTAGGTACACACCCCTATGGATGTTGGCATTTCCAGTGGCGTAGTAGCTCGCTAACGCGTCGAGAACTGGTTGCGGTTTCTGCGTCGTCGCTGCGTTGTCAAGATATACGAGATCCTGCTCACGAATTGAGCGAGTCAAAATCGGGAAGTCTCGTCTAATGCTTTGCACATCAAACGCCGACTCAACGGCGCTCGCTGTTTCAGCCGAATTCATAGAAACCGCCTTCCCCCGACCCAGAAAGCTGTGCCAGAAGAAGCTCGTCAAGACCTGTACGAATCGATTGAATGCCGATGTGGTTTAGCAGATCACTCGCAAATGCATGGATTAAAATGCTGCGGGCCTGCTCAAGACCAAGACCCCGTGCCCGCAAGTAAAACATCGCGTCAGCGTCAAGCTGTCCGACCGTCGCTCCGTGTGTGCATTTGACATCATCAGCAAATATCTCGAGCTCAGGCTTCGTGTTGATCTGCGCATCCTCTGACAACAACAACGCCTTATTGGTCTGCTTTGCATCTGTTTTTTGCGCGTCAATTTTGACAACAATCTTTCCGTTGAAAACCGCGTGCGCTTGATCGTCCAATATGCCCTTGTAAAGCTCGTAACTCTCGCAGTGCGGTTTAGCGTGATGAATGGTGGTGTGGTTGTCTACCAACCGTTGCCCGTTGGCAATATAGAGTCCATTCAGGGTGCAGCTAACTCCTTCACCATCAAGAACCGCCACGATGTCATTCCGCACAATGTTCCCCCCGAGCGTAATTGCGTGTGATGAAAAGTTTGCGCTCCGGTTGAGCCGTAAATGCATGTGACCAATGTGATAGGCCGCTGATGCCTCTCGCACCAGTTTGTAGTGGTCGATTGCCGCGTTTTCCCCACCAATAACTTCAGTAACAACATTCGTCAAATACGGAGTGTCTGTCTCCCCCGCGTACGTCTCAACAAGACGAATCTGACTGTTCTCCCCAGTCGCAATCAAGATACGGGGGTGTGTCATTGGAGGTTCCATCACATCCGAATCGGTGGATTTTGACGTAGTTACAAAAAGCATCTGAATCGGACGATCAACAACGACATTCGCTGCCACATGAACAAAAACACCATCCCAGAAAAGAGCCGTGTTTAGTGCAGTAAATGCTGAGGAGTCGGAACGAATATCAGCGCCCTTGCCAAGATACTGGTCAATGCACAAACTGTCGGACGGAGAACTGAAAACATTTGCAAGACTTTCAACGACCACTCCATCCGGCAGCTCTCCTACCGATGACAAGGCCGCGTCGTAGTGCCCGTTAACAAACACGACTGTTGGCCATCCATCCAGAGATCCAGTCACGCTAAATGACGCCAACTCTTCCTTGGTCAGTGCAACCGACCGAGCTGGAACAAATGTTGTGTCTGCAATCGGACGCACGTTCGTGAAACGCCATTCCTCCGAACTCGTCGTTGGAAGTCCATGCGTTGAAAATTGATCAAACGCAACGCGCCTCAGGTCGGCGATCGCCGCCGGCCCTGCAAGGTCACGCTGAATTTGTTCGAAAGCGTTGGTATAAGGGGACGAAGCTACAAGTTGCGTCATTGATATTCCTACGAGCTGACCGTTTCGGTTACCCCTTCAATCCAGCTATAGCCTTTGTCTTCAAGTTCTAGAGCCAACTCCTTGCCTCCAGATTTAACGATCCGACCGCCAGACAACACATGCACAAAATCAGGAACGATGTAGTTCAGCAATCGCTGATAGTGCGTAACTACAACCGTCGCACGCTCTGCATTGCGCATTGCGTTAACACCATTGGAAACAATTCTTAAGGCATCAATGTCAAGCCCCGAATCCGTCTCGTCCATGATGGCCAACTTCGGTTCAAGAACTGCCATCTGAAAAATCTCATTGCGTTTCTTCTCGCCACCTGAAAAGCCCTCATTAACGGGACGATTCATTAAGCTTTGATCAATTTCAAGAATATTCATCCGCTCTTTAACGAACGTCATGAAGTCCATAGCATCCAGCTCGGCTTCGCCACGATGCTTGCGAACCTCATTAAGAGCAGCCTTGAGCAGATACGCGTTGTTGACACCGGGAATTTCAACCGGATACTGAAACGCTAGAAAAATACCTTCCCGGGCACGCTCTTCTGGTTCCATCTCAAGAAGGTCCTGATCTTGAAAAACAACCGAACCTTCCGTTACATCAAATTCCTCTCGGCCAGCGAGCACCGATGCGAGAGTGCTTTTCCCAGATCCATTCGGACCCATAATAGCGTGCACCTCACCCGCCTTTACCGAGAGATTAATCCCGTTAAGGATTTGTTTGTTGCCGACCGTAGCGTGGAGATTGCTGACTTCTAACATTCGTTAAATCTTTCCTGTTGTGTTCACACGTGGTGATTAACCGACACTACCCTCAAGGCTGACACCAAGAAGTTTCTGCGCCTCAACGGCAAATTCCATCGGTAACTCACGGAACACTTCTTTACAAAACCCGTTCACAATCATGTTGACGGCATCTTCGGTTGAAAGACCTCGCTGTCGACAGTAAAAGATCTGGTCTTCTCCTATCTTCGATGTTGATGCCTCGTGTTCAACCTGAGAAGACGTATTCCGAACTTCAAGATATGGAAAAGTGTGAGCGCCACACTGGTCACCAATAAGCAACGAGTCACACTGCGAGAAGTTACGAGCACCCTTGGCATTCTTCCCAATACGGACCAAACCACGATATGTGTTTTGTCCTTTACCGGCAGAAATGCCTTTTGACACAATCGTGCTCCGGGTGTTTTTACCTAAGTGCAACATCTTGGTCCCAGTATCCGCCTGTTGATAGTTATTTGTAACAGCGACCGAGTAGAACTCGCCAACGGCGTTGTCGCCCTGCAAGATACAACTCGGATATTTCCATGTCACGGCCGAACCAGTCTCAACCTGCGTCCAAGTCACCTTGGCATTAGTCAACGCCTTGCCACGTTTTGTTACAAAATTAAAGATGCCACCTTTGCCATCTTTATCGCCTGGGTACCAGTTCTGAACTGTTGAGTATTTGATCGTCGCGTCATCGAGCGCTACAAGTTCCACGACAGCCGCGTGTAATTGATTTTCATCTCGCATCGGCGCTGTGCACCCCTCCAAGTAACTCACGGTTGCGCCTTCATCCGCCACCAACAATGTCCGTTCGAACTGACCGGTCTGTGCCGCATTGATCCGAAAATAAGTCGACAGTTCCATCGGGCACTTAACGCCCTTTGGGATATACGCAAATGACCCATCAGAGAAGACCGCGGAATTAAGAGCTGCGTAGAAATTGTCTGAGGCCGGAACAACCGAGCCAAGATATTTCCGAACAAGGTCAGGATGGTCCTGCACTGCCTCAGAAAAAGAGCAAAATATAATACCTAGATCTGCCAGCTTGCCCTTGAAAGTCGTTGCTACGGAGACAGAATCAAAGACAGCGTCAACGGCCACACCCGCCATCATTTTTTGCTCATCAAGCGGAATTCCCAACTTGTCAAATGTCGCCTTAATTTCAGGGTCGAGATCATCAAGACTCTCAAGCTTCGCCTTCTGTTTCGGCGCCGAGTAATAAATAATGTCTTGGAAATTAACCGGCGGAAACTTCACGTTGTGCCACGATGGCGGTGTCAATGTTTGCCACACTTCGAAGGCCTTCAAACGCCATTCCAATAACCAGTCCGGCTCCTGCTTTTTAGTCGAAATCAGCCTGATAATGTCTTCATTTAATCCAGGGGCAATCGCTTCTTGTTCGACATCGGTTACAAAACCATACTTGTAATCTTGATTTGCCAGTTCTTCGATGTTGTCAGTCGAGGTCGCCATACAAAACTCCGAGATCTGTAGCCAATCTATATAGCCGACCAGAATGGTCGTATTTATTAATATTTAACTAAATTATCAGTGTAACTTCAACTAGCAAAGGGGATTAACAAGGAAAACTACGTAAGCATTGAACGACGTAGTAGCCCAGCCCAGCCGATCACACATACCGCCACAACCCCTACTAAGTTGTACCAAAGATAGGAAATATCGGTCACGGCAGCT
>CAZWKO010000004.1:0-5979 GCA_964634925.1 uncultured Vicinamibacteraceae bacterium | reverse complement strand
CAACGGCGACCATCCCGCCAACAAGCCCCCAGAATGCGTCCCCTGCCGACGCCCGCCGAAAGCCGACCGCCAGCACGAAAACACCTAACAGTGACCCATAAAAGTAGGATCCAAAGAGATTTACCACTTCAATAAGAGACCCGAGATTAGTTGCAAACAAAGCGGTTATTGAAGCAAACAGCCCCCAAAAACCCGTGGCGTATTTCGAAACATTCAAGTAGTGCGCATCCGTGGCATCTTGCTTCAAGTGTCGTTGGTAGAAGTCAATGACGGTTGACGTGGATAGTGCGTTGAGCTCGGCTGCCGCGCTCGACATCGCCGCAGCAAAAATTGCAGCGATAAGTAGGCCGACGAGACCAATCGGAAGATGCGTAGTAATAAAAGTCGGAAAGATATAGTTGACGTCGTTGTAAGCCGAGTCCCCCGTTACTTCTTGCACAAGTACGAACGCTTCACCACGGATCTCTTCAAGTTGTTGGTCGTATTCCACAAATTGTGCCGTGGCTGTGCGTGTGCCGACTTCGTCACCGACCTGTCGTGCTGAACCAACGGCCACGGCCGCCTCGCGACGCTCATTGTGTACTCGCTCAAACTCTCTTTCTAAATTTTCGTAATCTCCACGTCGACCACTTTCCTCGATCTGCTCACGATGTACGTCGTTAAATAGCAACGGTGGTTGGGTAAAGAGGTAAAAACAGAAGACCAGCACGCCCATCATTAAGATGAGCACCTGCAACGGAATCTTTGCGAAAGCACTCATAAGTAGTGAATGCTTAGCGCCTCGTACAGAATCTGCCGACAAATAACGCTGCACCTGGCTCTGGTCACACCCAAAGTATCCTAATGAGAGAAATAAGCCCCCGAGCATGCCAGACCAAAACGTGTAGGTCTCATTCAGATCAAACGTAAAGTCAATCGCTTGAAGTCGACCAACCGCGCCAGCTACGTGCAACGTGGGCTCAACACCTATATCGGCGGGCAAACCTGTAATTAGGGCAATAACCGCCGCGGTAACGCCAACCAAAATAATGACCATCTGCTTGACGTCCGCCCATGCCACCGCCTGTACACCACCGAGCATGGTGTAGATAGTCGTGGGAATACCAATTGCAAAGATCGTAAGCGGTAAACTCCAACCCAAGACAATTGAAAGAATGACAGCAGGCGCAGCCACAATCACACCAGCACTAAGACCGCGAGAAACGAGAAACAATAAACTCGCTAAAACACGTGTGCGAACATCAAACCGTCGCTCTAAATACTCGTAGGCCGTGTAGACCTTTGCTCTATGGAAAAACGGCACTAGCGTGACTGACAAAATAATCATCGCCAGCGGTAAGCCAAAATAGAATTGGACGAACCGCATGCCGTCGGTCGCTGCTTGCCCTGTAGTACCAACAAGAGTAATTGCACTCATCTGGGTCGCCATTACAGATAATCCGGCAGCCCACCACGGAAGCGACCGAGACGCCAAAAAATATCCCTCAAGGGCCTGCGTCCCTTTTGCTCGCTTGATTCCGTCATACAGGATCCAAGCAAGATAACTACAGATGATTGCCCAATCTATAAAGTGCACAGCTCTTCCATCAAATCATCAGGCAAAATGCCGCGAGAGCAGCCACAAAGCCACAAGGACTATTGTCTGCACGACCATTACCGCTATATATGTCTTGGTCACGTTAAACAGTATTGCAGACGTTTGATTGAAATAACGAAGCGCCCTTGAGAAACCTTGTGTCCACAACTCGATTCACGATCAATCTATATCCGAGGTAATCTAATTTAACTTTCTTATGAGCAAGATTGGTGATTCCGATTCATCCGTATCGACAAAACCTCTGCCAGTAATCAAAGTTTTACTGGGTCTAGTGGCCG
The DNA here is from genome assembly GCA_964634925.1 of uncultured Vicinamibacteraceae bacterium. Classification (GTDB taxonomy): domain Bacteria; phylum Acidobacteriota; class Vicinamibacteria; order Vicinamibacterales; family UBA8438; genus DTWD01. The sequence continues at coordinate 4,104 of CAZWKO010000004.1, read as the reverse complement.
TTATCGCCTTGGCCGGACTCGGTCGCCAATTCGGACTTTTCCTAGAACGTTTTGTGGCCTGGGTCGACAGTCTTGGCCCGCTCGGCCCGTTGGTCTTTATTGGAGGCTATGCGGCCGCAACGCTCGCTTTTGTCCCCGGTTCTGTTCTGACACTGGCGGGTGGTGCGATCTTTGGCCTGCTCAACGGGAGTCTCTATGCACTAACTGGAGCCACTCTTGGAGCTACCCTTTCTTTCCTTCTTGCCCGCTATGCCGCCCGTGAGGCAATTGAACGTCGCCTTGAAGGAAATCCGCGTTTTCAAGCCATTGACCATGCAGTTGCTCAACAGGGAATCAAAATAGTATTACTACTGCGTCTATCCCCTATTTTTCCTTTTAATCTTCTGAACTATGCGTTGGGCCTTACCAAAATCCCATTAAAACCCTATCTTTTTGCATCGATCGGTATGCTGCCAGGCACTGTGCTTTATACCTATTCTGGACTCATCATCGGTGATGCTGCCAGACTAGCCGGTGGAACCGATCCGGAACGAGGCATGGCGTACTACGCCGTAGTTGTTCTGGGATTGCTGGCGACTATCCTCGTCTTAACGACGATCACGCGCACTGCAAAACAAGCACTGACCGCGGCTGGCGTTGACGCCAAACCTATCGACTCAACCGCGAAATAAACCGCGTATTTTTCCAAGTTGCACCTAACCAACCCTGCCGGATAGAATTCTCCGGGCCTCACCGTCTCTCCTTAACGTCTGGAGAACACTGTGGCCACCGATAAAAACGATTTAGTACAATCGACCGCTCCGCACAAATTACCTTTGACCGAGCGGGATCGTTGTAAGTGACGCGGTAGGAAAGGAATCACGACGTTGGCTGACGTGACGACCACAGAACACACCGCCCAAGAAGCGGCTGAACATGAGCACGAGGAGCACGGGCATGACGAAGGATTCTGGCGAACTTACGTCTTCTCGGTAGACCATAAAGTTATCGGCATCCAATACGCCATAACCGGACTGCTCTTTTTACTGTTCGGCTTTACGCTCATGATGCTGATGCGCTGGCAGATCGCCTATCCGGGTGAACCTATCCCGCTGATTGGTCAGTGGCTGGGAGACGAAAGAGCGCCTGGCGGCATCATGCTTCCAGAGTTCTACAATCAACTCGGCGCAATGCATGGCACCATCATGGTGTTTCTCGGCGTCGTGCCGCTTGCCGTGGGAGGCTTCGGCAACTTTGTTCTCCCGCTTCAAATTGGTGCGCCAGATATGGCGTTTCCCAAACTGAACATGGCGAGCTACTGGGTATTCTTCGTCGGCGGCATCGTCATGTTCGCCAGCTTCTTTGTGCCTGGTGGCGCCGCGAATTCTGGGTGGACTTCGTATGCCCCGCTTTCCGTATTCGCGACGACCGGTCAAACCATGTGGCTGATCGGTATGGTCTTCCTGATCACCTCATCGCTATTAGGCTCGGTTAATTTCATCGTGACCACAGTGCAACTACGGGCTCCCGGATTGAGCTTCATGCGCCTTCCGTTTTTCGTCTGGTCCCAGCTGGTCACAGCGTTCTTGTTATTGCTTGCTTTTCCCCCCTTGGAAGCTGCTGGTGTGTTGCAGTTAATGGACCGTGTTGCTGGCACAAGCTTCTTTATGCCAAGTGGCCTTGTCTACGCTGATGCACCATGGGAAGCCAGCGGGGGCGGCAGCGTGCTCCTGTGGCAGCATTTGTTCTGGTTCCTTGCGCACCCCGAAGTGTACGTTTTGATTTTGCCAGCGCTGGGTATCGTCGCCGACATTGTCGCCAACAATACGCGGAAACCTATATGGGGCTACCGCGTGCTGGTCGCTTCGGCGATTTTTCTTGGGTTCATGTCGTTTATCGTCTGGGCGCATCACATGTTCCTGACCGGTATGGGAACGACGATGAGTTCTTTCTTCCAAACGACCACAATGATCATCTCAATCCCCTCTGTCGTGATCTTGTCCGCGCTTTTTATCTCGCTGTATGGAGGATCGATCAGGTACACAACGCCAATGCTCTTTGCCCTAGCATTCTTACCCATGTTTGGAATTGGCGGACTGACTGGTCTCCCACTCGGATTATCTGCACCCGATATACACCTGCACGACACCTATTACGTAATCGGGCACTTCCACTACGTCGTGGCACCTGGAACTGTGATGGCATTGTTTGGTGGCATCTATTACTGGTTTCCGAAAGCTACGGGTCGCAAGATGAGCGACCTGCTGGGAAAAATCCACTTCTGGGGATCGTTCATCGCTCTCAATGTTGTTTTCATGCCGATGTTCATCCAAGGGCTTGCCGGGATGAATCGCCGGATGTATGACGGTGGCGCGCAGTACGTGATGAACCAAGACGTGCTTTACCTAAATGAAGTAATGGGTATGGGCGCATGGGCTCTCGGCTTCTTCCAACTCTTCTTTATCTACAATTTCTTTAACAGCATCAAGAACGGCGAAAAGGTCGGGGCCAATCCGTGGAACGCGACGACGCTTGAATGGGAAGCGCCCTCACCGCCACCGCATGGAAATTTTGCTGCACCACCAGTCGCCTATAGAGGACCATACGAATACAGCGTCCCAGGGGCGGAAAAAGACTTTGTGATGCAGGGCGAACCAGACCAACCGGCCGCTGAGCCAGCAAGGGTATAACTCCGTGTCTATGGATATTCCGTACATCGTCGACGAACGCCCCGATACTGGACTCACGAACGTTAAGCTCGGCATCTGGCTTTTCCTAGCGTCTGAAGTCATGCTTTTCGGCGCACTCTTCTCGTCTTACGTCCTTCTTCGGCTGATGGCTCCTGACTGGCCTGTTGGGGCCGAGGTATTAAACGTGCCCATGGGTACCTTTAATACAGCCGTGCTTATCGGGTCGAGTGTGACGATGGTCTTCGCGTACGCGTCACTTCAGATGGACAACCTTGCAGGCTTTAAGAAGTTTATGGGTCTAACCATTGGCCTTTCACTTCTATTCATGGTGGTCAAAGGGTTTGAGTACAACCACGAATTTGAGATTGGAAATTTTCCGTGGACTAGTACGTATCTGGCTATCTACTTCACCATGACCGGACTGCACGCACTTCACATCATTGGTGGTGTAATCGTAAATGCGTATTTCCTTGGGCCTGGGTCAAAATTGTGGGAAACAAACAAGACGCAATTTACGAATCGGATCGAAGCGGCAGGACTTTACTGGCACTTTGTCGATCTTGTTTGGATCTTCCTGTTCCCGGTGCTGTATTTACTCTAAAACGAACAATTAGCGAGTTTGTTTCTAGTGATCGGTTGGAGAGTTTATGAGTGACCATGTTCAACACCATATTGCGATATACAAAAAAGTCGCTGCAGCTTTAGCCGTTTTAACGGTGCTGACTGTGGCCGTATCGTATCTTGACGTTGCGGTACCGGTAGCAGTGATAATCGCTCTCATCATTGCTGGAACGAAAGGCTCACTGGTTTTAAGTTTTTTCATGCACTTGCTCGAAGAGAAAAAACCTGTCCCCCTCTCAAGAGGCGGTATCGGATTAATTATCGGATCACTGCTTGTCACCGCATTATTTTTCTTAGTTATCATTTTCATCCCGATCTTTGGCCACGCTGACAAAGTGGGAACATATTTCACTCTACCTAATGCGAATGCACCAACCGTTGAAACACCTGCAGCTCACTAGTCAATATCATCATGTCTCTACGCAACATTCACATCGTGTTTATCGTGGTCTCAATTCTTTTAACGTTGTTCACAACGTTTTGGGGAATTACCACATTTCAGAGTGACCGTGGCGAAACGGGACACCTTTTGTTTTCTATCGGCTCCCTGTGTGTCGCACTTGGAATGGCCGTGTATGCCGTACGTTTTATTAAAAAAACACGAGAACTAGGAATTCGTTAAATTTCAAGGTTTATGTCTATGCAGACCATATCCGTCGTCCGGAGCATCAGCGTCGCCGCGTTCCTGATCTTCTTTACACCAGCGGTCACCTGGGCTTGCCCTATTTGTTTTGGTTTGGAAACCGGGTCGGATGAAGCTGTGAGCCTGAACTGGGCCGTCTTCACCCTTCTGGGTGTGACGGGTGGCGTCTTA
>CAZWKO010000003.1:10587-25555 GCA_964634925.1 uncultured Vicinamibacteraceae bacterium | reverse complement strand
TTCGAGGAAGTTGGAATCTCTCAGAAAACGATTCGAGTCATGGGTCCCCTGACAACTTTGTACGTGCCCGCAAGCAACTTCGCGCTCCATCCAATTATTGGTATTTGTAAATCGCGCCCTGATTTACAGCCTGCAAAAAATGAAGTTGATCGGGTGCTCCAAGTTCCAATAGGGGAACTAGCTAACCCACAAAACCTTCACGTGGGTGTGCGATGGCGTGCAAATAAAACCTACGCAGTCCCTTTCTTTGAGGTCTGCAACGAACGGGTCTGGGGGGCAACCGCGATGGTGCTCGCAGAAGTTTTGACAGTACTCGGGCTACCACCAAACGACCCATGGTAAATTGGCGCAATTCCGCCATTGTCACGACGCCTACCCAGGCGTTGTCTTCTGCGAAAACAATCACAAGAGGGGAAGTAACGAGATGGCAAAGCGAACGACTAAGCGGACAACAGCAAAACGTACCGGCGGCGGTAAACGCACACGAAAAACCCGGTCAGCACCGCTGCTTGACACGATCGACAGCGGTAATGGCTTAGGAGAGATAATCGATGTGACCACTCGACCGCGTGACAACGACAGTGTCGTGCAGTTACATCGAGCAGCCCAAGATCGTTATCTCAATTACGCATTATCAGTCATCACCTCTCGCGCGCTTCCTGACGTACGAGATGGACTCAAACCAGTGCAACGGCGAATTTTGTACACCATGTGGCAACAACGATTGCTCGCCGATACGAAACATCGCAAGTGCGCCAAGGTAGTTGGTGACGTCATGGGAAGCTACCACCCACATGGAGATGCAGCGATCTACGACACCCTGGTACGCATGGCCCAACCATTTACGCTTCGCACACCACTTGTCGATGGTTCGGGAAACTTTGGGTCTCTTGATGGAGATAGTGCGGCTGCAATGCGGTACACCGAATGCCGCCTCGCGGCTATCAGTTCCGAACTATTGCAAGAAATAGGGAAAAATACCGTTCCCTTCAGACCAACGTATGACGGATCAAAATTTGAACCGGTCGTGCTTCCCTCACGTATTCCCAACTTACTGGTCAATGGCGCCACCGGAATCGCCGTCGGCATGGCGACGAATATTCCACCCCATAATTTAGGAGAAGTTTCTACCGCCCTTATTAAGCTGCTCGACAACCCCGAGCTCAGCAGCGTCAGACTCGCGCGTTACGTCAAAGGACCGGATTTTCCGACCGGTGGACAACTAGTTAACACCGATGATGAATTGAAACAAATTTACAAAACAGGGTCAGGTACTCTTCGCATCCGTGCGACATGGGAAAAAGGCCCCATCACAAAGTCATGGAAAACCATCCATATCACCAGTGTTCCGTATGGAATCAACAAATCACAGCTGGTTGAACGGATAGCCGAAATTATTCTCGAGCGAAAGTTACCACCGCTTTTTGATGTCAAAGATGTTTCCACTGACGACGTACGGATCGCTCTCGAACTCAAGGTAGACGCCAACGAACAAATGGTGATGGCATACCTGTTTAAACACACCCCATTGCAGTCAACCTTTCCAGTCAACTTGACATGTTTAGTTCCAACTGAGCAGCCAGACGTCGGACGTCCTGAACGTCTCGATCTGCATCAGGTACTCTGGCACTTCCTTAACTTCAGACTGCAAGTCGTCACCCAACGCCTCGAACACGAATTATCCACGCTCAAAAAACGAATTCATATTCTCGATGGGTTTGCAAAGGTGTTTGACGCACTTGATGAGATCATTAAATTGATCCGACGATCTGATGGTAAGACCGACGCAGCCGACAAAATCATGAAGCGCTTCAGCCTCGACGCTGAACAAACTGAAGCAATCCTTGAACTGAAAATGTACCGGTTGGCCCGTCTCGAAATTCTGCTTATCCGAAACGAACTCGCGGACAAGAAAAAACGTGCACGGCAGATCGGTGGACTCCTCCGCAATGAAGACCGCCGCTGGAGCCTGGTCCGAGACGAACTCGTAGAAATACGGCGTACCTACGGCGACCCCAAAACCAATCCGCGACGAACACTCATCGGCAAGGTTGTGGATGAGGTCGAATTCACCGATGATGACTTCATTATTGACGAGGACGCTGTCGTGCTTGTCTCGAAAGATGGATGGATTAAACGACAAAAAGAGGTCCGTGACCCATCAAGTACTCGCTTGCGTGAGGGCGATGATTTGCTGGCAGCTGTAGTCGGCAGTACACGTGCGACCGCTGTCTTTTTTACAAATTTCGGTGTTGCGTACAGCTGTCGCCTGGTGGACGTTCCAGCAACAACGGGTTACGGCGAACCAATTCAACGTCTCTTCAAACTCAAGGATGGCGAACACGTGGTCGCGGCAATCAGTCTTGACCCACGCGTAAACAACAACATTAGCGGTTCGGCCCGTCGCCCCGAACCAAAAACGCATGCCATTGCAGTCACAACCGACGGCTACAGCCTTCGTTTTAGCTTTGAGCCTTTTGTCGAACCAAGCACGCGCTCAGGACGTCGCTTTGCAAGACCTACTCAAAGTGCGGAGGTCATTGGTGTCCAAACCGTGTCCGGGTCGGAAACCGTCATTGTGGCGACACGTGAAGCCCGAGCCCTTCTATGTAAAACTCGTGAAATCAATTTTCTTTCTGGCCCCGGTAAAGGTGTAACACTAATCAAAATCAAGCAAGGAACAGACAAAGTGATCGGCTTCGCCGTATCGAACAATGACCGCGAACTTCTCACCGTTGAAACAAACCGTGGCGCGGCACAAACGATTAGTAGTGCCAAGTACGAGGTCGTTAGTCGCGGAGGTAAAGGGCGTGAACTCCTGCAACGCGGACAGTTCACACGAGTGATACCCCGATCAGTCGAGGTTCTTTCGCTTGACGACAATTAGCCAGTGACGTGGAAGCTCTACTTAGTTTGAAAACCAGCCGCTTCAAGCGCCTCTTGCGCATTGCTGAATAATTCCGTTGCTTCCGACGGAACCAGTTGTTCATCGCCCGTTAATTGGCGGCGGAGATTGTACATGCGAAAACGAATCGCTTCCATATGGAAGGCCTTGACCGCCGTGATGAGTGACTCACACTCCTCGGCTAATGGGGTGATCTCTGTCGCATTTTCCGAGTTCTTCAGAACCTTTAGGAGCTCCTCAAGATGCTGCACAGCTCTTGCCCGATCGTCTTCACTTGTCACGTCCTTAGCCTCCCCCTTAACCTGCAACCCGCACATACGGGTCATGATCCGGCGGGCATTATAGCGCCCGAGAGCCATGCTACACTGCACTGCTTCGCCAGCCGGGCGACTCTAAATGTCACAACGTTCAGAAATCTAGCCTGGATCAAGCGGAATTGAACGGCTGATGGCAAGTAAATACACAGCAAAAGACATCACAGTTCTTGAAGGCCTTGAACCAGTTCGAAAACGTCCCGGCATGTATATCGGTGGTGTCGGAACCCACGGTCTTCATCATCTGGTGTGGGAATTGATCGATAACGCGATCGACGAAGCAATGAACGGATATGCCTCCAATATCCAGGTAACGCTGCATGCCGACAACGGGTCCATCACCGTCACGGATGACGGTCGAGGTATCCCAGTCGACAAGCACCCTAAGAGTCGAAAGAGTGCGCTCGAAGTCATCTTTACCACCCTACATGCTGGTGGAAAATTTGAAGAAAACAATTATCGAACCGCCGGAGGTCTACATGGTGTGGGCGCTAGCGTTGTCAATGCGCTTGCAAAAGAACTCGTTGCTACCTCAAAACGTGACGGCAGTGCGTGGCAACAAACCTTTCGACAGGGAAAACCTACCTCTAAACTGCGAAAAGTAAAGATAGCTCGAGGCACAGGAACCACCATATTCTTCCGGCCAGACCCAAAAATATTCCCCAAAACGATTTTTGATCGCGACCTCATCAGAGACCGACTTCAAATAGCCAGCTACCTCCACAGTGGAGTTCACGTCGTCTTCAAAAACGAGTCCACACAAACGAAAGACAGCTTTCAGCACGAAAACGGGTTGTCCGACTACGTGACACAGATCATCAACGACCGTGGCACGACCTCCATTCACGAATCGCCATTTGTTTTATCGAAGAAACATGCGACAACTTCGGCACGTATTGAACTAGTCCTAAAGTGGACGGAAGCGACCGACGAGCATCTTCGCAGTTACGTCAATGGAATCCCAACCGGTTCTGGTGGCACGCACGAAAACGGGACCCGATCGGGAATCGGCAAAGCCATCCGTAATTTCGTCGACACACATAACTTAAGCCCAAAAGGCGTGACGATTGCGGCTGAAGATATTCGAGAGGGCTTAACCGGGGTACTTAGTGTGTTTGTGCAAGACCCACAGTTCCAAGGCCAAACAAAAGATCGCCTCAATAATCCCGAAATAGCATCAATTCTCGATTCAACGGTTCGACCAGCGCTTGAACAATGGCTCAATCACAACATTAGCGTTGCCGAAGGCATCGTAGCGCGTATTGTCCTGGCCGCCAGGGCACGGGAAGCCAGTCGTGTTGCCCAACAAGCGGTGTCCCGGAAAAGTGCAACCTCAGCTCGATTGAACCTCCCCGGAAAACTGAGTGACTGCACTGGCAAGAACCCGAACGAAAGCGAGATCTTTATCGTCGAAGGCGATTCGGCCGGAGGCTCTGCCAAACAGGGACGCGACCGCCACCGCCAGGCGATTCTCCCACTCCGTGGCAAAGTTCTCAACGTCGAGAGCGCACCCGCATCAAAAGCTCTGGCAAATAAAGAATTGTCTGATGTGGTGACCGCACTTGGGTGCGGTCTCGGTAAACAGTTCGACCTGGCAAAGCTACGTTACGGCCGGATCATCATCCTCGCAGACGCTGACTCTGACGGGAATCACATTGCGACTTTGCTGCTAACGTTTTTTTATCGATTTCTTCCTAAGCTAATTGCCCATGGAAAAGTCTTTCTCGCGCAACCACCGCTCTATAGGGTTGATATTGGAAAAGAAACTCACTGGGCACTCGACGACGCTCATCGAGATGACATTATCTCAACGGCTGAAGCCAACAACCGGCGGACAACCCCAGAAATCACTCGATTCAAAGGACTTGGGGAAATGATGCCAAAGGTTCTTTGGCAAACAACTCTGAATCCTGCGACCCGTCGACTATTACGGGTAGAGATTAGCGATCAAATCGTCACCGACCGTGTTATCAATGAATTGATGGGAAAAGATGCATCGGCGCGTTTTCGATTCATAATGGATCGCGCTGAAGAAGCCGAAGACTTAGATGTCTAATATTTTCTACTTATCGCATCACGAATATAAGTAGCGAGGAATCAAAATAACTGATTTGACATCACAATAGACTAAACCGATAAAAGTCGCCCCCTACGAACAAACTTAGGCAGGCTGAACAATTCGGAGCCACTATAATTTCGACCTAGTCAGTCAGGAAAACCTACTCCATAGGCATAAAAGAATGAACTAGATGATTATTAAAAAAACACTGTCGCCTATTCTCAGCATCACAATTCTCATTGGTCTCAGCAGCTTCTTCGCGACTAGAGTTTCCAGCCAGACGCATTTTGGCACGCTTCGCGTCACAGCAACCGACCCTAGCGGCGCCGCAGTCCCGGAAGTAAGCTATCAACTCACGCAAGAAACTACGGCCGTGACACGTTCCGGCATCGGCAATGCCAACGGAACCATCAATGTGGCCCAACTGCAACCAGGACCATACCGTCTCGAATTAGAAGTTGACGGCTACCGGACAGCGGTCCATGCGTTTTCGTTGGCCGTAGATGAACGCCGATCCATCACAATTCCTCTTGAACTCGGCCCTGTGAGTGAGCAGGTCACCGTCACGGCAGAGAACTCCAGCTACCTTCTTGAACGTTCCGCTGTGGCGCTCGGAACCGTGATCGACGATCAGTTAATCCAAAACCTTCCACTTGATGGTCGAAATTTTCTTGAACTCGCTCTTCTAGCGCCAGGCACAGGACGGGCTGCTGAAGGATCTGCGGCCTCCATTCGAGGAGACTTCAGTTTTACGTCGAACGGTGCTCGAGAAGATGCGAACAGCTTTATGCTTGACGGGGCTTACAACGTCGACCAAAAACTGAATACGCCAGGCGCGCGACCACCTGTCGACGCCATTGCCGAATTCAAGGTACAGACAAATGGTTACGATGCTTCGTTTGGGCGCCATGCCGGTGCGCAGGTGAACATCATCACCAAGTCTGGCAGTAACAATCTTCACGGCACCGCTTACGGATTTTTTCGTTCGCAGGCACTAAATGGAACCAATTTTTTTGCACCAAAGAATGAACCCGATCCTACTTACGATCGCACACAGGCAGGCTTCTCGATCGGTGGGCCGATCGTTGAGAACCGCACATTCTTCTTTGCTGATTACGAAGGAACGCGCCTACGAGAAGGCATCACAAGGGTGACAAACGTACCAACGCTCTCGGAACGACAGGGTGATTTTTCTAGCAGCTTATTTCCAGCGCCGATCAATCCGCTTACCGGCCAACCGTTCCCGGGCAATCAAGTCCCATCGTACTTTCAACATCCTGTAGGACAAGCCATCGCCGCGCTCTACCCGACCCCGAATCGAAGTGCCCCGTTTGCGAACTTCGTATCGTCACCGCTTCTTGAAGACAAGGTTGATCACTTTGATGTAAAGATTGACCATCACTTCAGTAACGCCTCGAGTCTCACGGCGCGGTATAGCCGTGGTGACCGCCGACTATTTGATCCCTTCTCGGGAACTCCAGGTACTCCACTCATTCCTGGGTATGGTGCACATGTTCCACGGAAAGCGGACAATCTCGTAATCAGTGAAACCCATGTGCTGTCGAATGCTTTAGTAAATGACGTTCGTGTCGTTTACAACCGCATCTCCAGTCAGGTTCTCCAAGAAAACCAAGGCGTCAATCTCAATCAACAGGTCGGTCTCCCTAATTTGTCCCAGAATTCTCGAACGTGGGGTCTGAGCCAAATCAACCTTCCAGGGTTCTCTTCCCTCGGAGACGAATCAAATAATCCACAGAACAGCACGCTTTCCACTATTCAAGTCCTCGATACAGTCACATGGTCACGCGGTTCCCACCTGTTTACCATGGGAGCCGACCTCCGCTTCACAAGGCAGGATGCTTTTCGGGACGTGCAGTCGAGGGGGTTTCTAAATTTCACAGGAATGATGACCGGTAACCCAATGTCAGACCTGTTACTAGGCTTGCCGACCGTGTCAGGAGGAGCAACGCTCGACAACCCTCAACAATTGCGTGCTCGAAGCCACAACTTTTTTATCCAGGACGCTATTCAGATCCGTCCGAATGTTACGTTATCTGCTGGACTCCGATACGAACTCAATCTCCCACCGTTTGATGCCAATGACAAAGCAAGTGTCTATGACCCACTTACCGGACAACTGGTCGCTGTGGGTGCAAACGGCGTTCCTCGTGGCGGCTACAACACAGATAAGAACAATCTGGCACCACGACTTGGACTGACCTGGTCGCTGACTCCGGATACCGTCGTACGCGGAAGTTACGGAATTTTTTACGACCAATCCGCGCTATCTCCGGGTGAAGGACTGTACTTCAACCCACCAATGTTCAATTTCGGCATGGCGTTCCAGTATCCAGGCCTTCCACCACTGACACTGACCGACCCATTTCCAAGTAGTTTCCCAATTCCAACTGCTCCGACTGCAACAACATTTCAACGGGATCTTCAGACGTCCTACCTCCAACAGTGGCACACCAGCATTCAACATCAACTCGGTCGAGGCCAGGTTATAGAAATAGCCTATGTCGGTTCTCGCGGTCACAACCTTCTCCGGGGGAGAGACATTAACCAGCCGTTGCCAAGTGCGGCACCTCTCAACCTCCGGCCGAACCCAATGTTTGCTGACATTATTGCAATCGAATCAGCTGCTCGTTCACGCTATCACTCACTTCAATTACAGTTTCGCCAACGACTTCGTTCTGGCTTAACCGTACAATCCGGCTATACACTCGGAAACTCTGAAGATGATGCGTCCGGCTTCTTCACGAGCACCGGTGACGCCAACTTTCCGCAAGACCACAATAATCCGCATCTCGAACTTGGTCGCTCGTCATTTGATGTTAGACATCGATTCTCTATGGGATTTTCCTACCTCCTTCCAACGGGAAATTCATCAGGAGGTTGGGCAAGCGCACTAGTACAAGACTGGCAGCTTTCAGGAACCGTTGAACTGCAAAGCGGTCGGCCATTTACCGTTGCCTTACTCCCTACAACGGATAACAGTAATACGGGACGGGCGGCCCTTGGCTACGGCTTTAACGACCGCCCAAACCTGGCAGGAAATCCTGAGCTCGGTAATCCAACCGAAACCATGTGGTTTAACACCGACGCCTTCACGACCCCACCATTCGGAAACTTTGGTAATGCTGGTCGGAATATTCTCGACGGTCCGGGGTTCCGCAATGTCAATCTCGCACTACTCAAAAATATTCCCATTAGCGACGATCTCGATTTTCAGTTTAGGATCGAAGCCTTTAACTTGCTAAACACCGTAAACTTTGGACTTCCTGATGCATTCGTGGGTTCTCCCACGTTCGGTCAAATTCTTGCTGCGGGCCAAGCGCGTCGGGTGCAAGTGGGAATGAAATTAATTTTCTAGCTGCATGATGACGTCGTTTGAATTTGAATTTTCTACAAGGCTGGTCTTCGGACCTGGCACAATCAACCGTATCGGTGAGGTTACTCGCGAACTTGACTGTTCGAGACCACTCTTAGTCGCAGACCCAGGAATCAGGGACGCCGGACATGTCGATACCGCCCTCAATCTTCTTACGGACGCTGGTCTAAATGTTGAGGTGTTCGACCAGTTCGGGGTTAACCCTGATTCGACCATGGTCGACCGAGGAGTATCGTTTGCCGCATCTCTAAACCGCGACTCAATAATAGGCCTGGGCGGTGGTAGCTCTCTTGATTGCGCTAAAGGCATCAACCTCATTTTGACGAATGGCGGTCAGATTGCCGATTATCGAGGTTACGGTCACGCCCAGAAACCTCTTCTCCCAATGGTTGCGATTCCGACAACCGCAGGAACCGGATCAGAAGCGCAGAGCTATGCAGTTATTTCAGATTCGACTACGCATCTGAAAATGGCATGTGGTGATCCTAAATTAGCATTCTCGACTGTGATTCTCGACCCTGAATTAACCTTGTCACAACCGGCACAAGTAACCGCGTCCGCTGGGTTTGATGCGATCGCACACGCGGTAGAAACCGCCGTGACGACACGCCGTACCTCGCTATCCATACTTTTTTCCAAAGAAGCGTTTCGACTACTGAACGCAAACTACGAACGTGTCTTGACTGAACCGAATGACTTGGATGCGCGGGGTGCAATGCACCTCGGTGCATTCTATGCCGGCATCGCGATTGAGCAATCCATGTTGGGGGCAGCCCACGCGTGCGCAAATCCATTGACTGCTCAATACCAGTTGACTCACGGCATTGCACTCGCGATTCTATTGCCACACGTTGTGCGCTGGAATACACAAATGAGTGACTCACTCTATTCTGGGCTAATGGACTCGAATATACCGCCAGAACAGGCGGGTACTCGCTTGGCTGAACGACTAGTCGAACTTAGTAAGGCTGGCGGATTCCCTAGTAACCTGAAAACCATAGGTATCCCGCAGCATGATCTGGCAGACTTAGCCGAGTCTGCTGGAACACAATGGACAGGAACGTTTAACCCGCGACCGTTCAGTGAGAGCGAAGCGTTGGAGTTATATCAATGTGCCTACTAAAAAAAGACTTAGCCAAGACAGGCCTTACTATACTGTCTCTGTTGCTTTTGAACGTGATACCCGTTCAGCAAGCAATGGGCCAAAATAGCGCCCCGGCGGACGCCTGGACACAATTTCGAGGCACCGAAAATCTCAGCGGTATCTCTTCGTCATCAATCCCGGATAACCCACAGCTCCTCTGGTCCTACGAAGCCAGTGAGTCGATCGATTCTTCAGCCGCTATTGCCAATGGCACGGTTTACGTTGGGACGTACGCAGGCGAATTGGTAGCATTGGATCTTCAAGACGGCACCGTGAAATGGACTTACCAAGCCAGCGACCGGATGGGAATTGGTGAGTCGTCCCCGGCTATCGGTGACAACTTAGTCTTTATTGGCGATTTAGCCGGCGTCTTACACGCAGTCGATGCCAATACAGGTGAAGCTGCATGGACATACGTGACCCAAGGTGAAATCAAATCGTCACCTGTGCTGTCTGGAGAACACGTGCTCATCGGTTCTTACGATGGTTTCCTCTATGGGCTAACTGCTGAAACAGGCCAGCTACAGTGGAAACTCGAAACCCAGAACTACGTACACGCCACACCCGCCGTCTTTGACGGCATCGCCTACTTTGGCGGTTGTGATGAAGCGTTCCATGGAGTCCGCATTGAAGATGGCGTTGAAGTCGTTAGCCTCTCTGCAGGCGCCTATACTGCTGCCTCACCCGTGATCAAAGACGGACGCGCCTACTTTGGGACATTCGACAACGAGGTAATTGGACTCGATCTTTCAACACATGACGTGCTCTGGCGCTATGAACACCCAGACCGACACTTTCCGTTTTACTCCTCCGCACTCACGATTGATGGCACGGTTGTAATCGGAGGACGAGACCGGATGGTGCACGCAATCGACGAAAGCACTGGCGCTGGCCGCTGGACCTTTATGACACGGGCACGCGTCGACTCCTCACCCGCTGCTGCAAATGATCGCGTCTATATTGGGTCTGGTGACGGTCGTTTTTATATTATCGACCTCGAATCAGGCGAAAAGATATGGGAATTTGATACGGGCGCACCCCTCTCTGCATCTCCAGCACTCGCCGAGGGGAAAATCGTAATTGGGTCACAGGATGGTGTGCTGTACTGCTTCGGCTGACACCACAGTCTCAACACGCACGAAAGTTCGACTATAGTGAATGGTAATGAGCATTAGCGCAGACGCGGCCGTTGCCAGCTCAACGGATACCGAGGTTGGAAGTTACTTCGTTGCAAACTATCCACCATTTTCCGTCTGGACGCCAGAAGCCGTCGAAGACATTGCTCGACCAACACTCTCAGCCGACCCAGCTGACGTGCCTCTTGGGCTGTACCTGCACATTCCTTTTTGTCGAAAACGCTGCCACTTCTGCTACTTTCGCGTCTACACCGACAAAAATGCAAGTGAGGTACAAGCCTATGTCGACACTCTGGCCAAAGAATGGGAACTGTACGGAAATCAGCCAGCGCTTGCGGGACGACCATTAGATTTCATTTACTTTGGAGGCGGCACCCCCTCATTCTTGTCAGTTAAACAACTCCAGGGGCTCGTTGAGCGACTTACAGCTGTTCGGTCATGGTCGACTGCGAGCGAAATCACCTTTGAATGTGAACCAGGCACACTCACGGAAGCAAAGCTACGTGCCATTCGAAACATGGGCGTCACACGTCTCAGTCTCGGCATCGAACATTTTGACGACGCGGTTCTTGAACTCAATGGCCGAGCTCATCGCTCACAAGAAATATTTCGTGCTTACGAATTTGCCCGCACCATCGGGTTTCCCCAAATCAACATTGACCTCATCGCCGGTATGCTCGGGGATACAAATGAAAAATGGCACAACGCGATCGAGCAAACACTCGCGCTTGAACCCGACAGCGTGACCATCTATCAGATGGAACTCCCCTTCAACACAACGATTAGTAGTGATTTGATTAAGAAAACCGGTCAGTTCACTGATGCTGTTGCCTCATGGGCAACAAAGCGTCGCTGGGTTGACGAAGCATTTTCGGCATTGGAACGAGCCGGTTACACCATTGGCAGTGCGTACACGGCAGTAAAAGACCCCGCCAAAACAACCTTCGTCTACCGTGACCGCCTGTGGCAGGGTGCCGACCTCGCTGGTCTCGGTGTAGCGTCGTTTGGTCATATTAACGGCGTGCACATGCAAAACCTCGATTCATGGGGAACGTACGCAGACGCAGTCGAAGCTGGCAATATTCCTCTGAACCGCGCATATCGTCCAACCGATGAAGAGCGATTAATCCGAGAGTTAGTTTTGCAACTTAAACGAGGGTCCATCCACCCCGGTTATTTCAATAACAAGTACCACGTTGATGTGCAATCCCGTTTCGAACGAGCATTCGCTAGCCTAAATGACGATGGTTATCTATCTGAATTTACTGCTGATGTTGTTCAGTTATCCCGAGAAGGACTGCTTCGTGTGGACAGTTTACTTCCACGGTTTTTCCTTCCAGCGCATACCGAAATTCGTTACACATAAGTCAACCTATTTGCAGCGTCAATGGCCAAAACTCCGCGAAAACCACACCCACGTGTCGTCAATCCACTATACCCACTTGACCTTGTCTATCGACGGGCTGGAATCGAACCACCGAAGGTCAAAGTCGTGCAGCCGTCAGATATTCCTCTGCCCTACCAATCGCTCTTGGTTCACGATACCGATATGACGTTAACACTGGAACGTCACTTTGGCGGCCAGGTAACGCTTCGGCCGTTGTCGACGTTTACAAGTGGTTCGTCATACTTTCGGCGGGTGCTCCTTGTGCAAGAATACGCCGGGCAACCGGTAGAAATGGGTGCCATCAGAATCAAACTGGACGCTTTCAGCGACACGCTGAGACGAAAAATTTTACGCAATGAGATTCCCCTCGGGCGCATCCTCCGAGATGGGCGTTTCAACTATTTAAGTCGTGTGAAGGCTTACCTAGAAGTCACACCAAATTCAGAAATGATGGGTGTGTTTTGGATGCGAGAACCTCGAGTGTTGTACGGGCGACGTACGGAAGTCATTCGAAATGGATCGAAAATTGGTGATATTGTGGAAGTATTGCCACTTGTCATACGGTAAAAGCTGACTCGATGACTTTGGAGCATCAATACGACTGTGTTGTCGTCGGCGGAGGTCCAGCCGGCGCGACCGCAGCGACCATCCTTGCCCAGTACGGACGCCGAACGGCTGTCGTTGAACGGGAACTATTCCCTCGCTATCACGTCGGCGAATCATTAGTGCCGTATACGTGGTTTACCTTCAACAGATTAGGCGTCTTAGATTGGTTTGAACAGGCAGCATGCCCCAAAAAATATAGCGTGCAATTTGTCTCCACGTCGGGACACGTTTCACAGCCGTTCTACTTCTTCGAAACAATCAAGCATGACTGTTCAACAACGTGGCAGGTACGAAGAAGTGACTTCGATCGCATGCTTCTCGATAATGCACGAGACAAAGGTGCATTAATCCACCAGGGTGTCACCATTCGTGAACCGATTATGAAAGGCACCAAAGTCGCCGGCGTTCGCGGCACCATGGCGGACGGTAAACCTGCAATATTTCATGCAGACGCTGTTATTGATGCTTCTGGACGAGACACGTTTCTCGCATCGAAACTCGGTTGGAAGAAACGCGATGCAGACCTCAATAAGATTGCAATCTTTAGCTACTACAAAGGAGCAACACGAGACCCGGGACTCGACGAGGGTGCGACAACGGTTGCGTATATCCCAGAAAAAGGTTGGTTTTGGTACATCCCACTTCCAGACGACACCGTTAGTGTGGGAATTGTTGCGGAATCAGACTACCTATACCGAGACACACGGGATCCAGAAGCCATTTTCGAACGTGAAGTAAAGGATTGCGTATGGATTAACAACCATCTCAGCACTGGTTGTCGAATCGAACCAGTGCGCGTGACGGGAGAATTTTCCTACCGCGCAGACAAAATTGGTGGCGATGGTTTTTGTTTGGCTGGTGACGCCTTTGCATTCCTCGACCCGGTCTTCTCAACCGGCGTATTCATGGCACTTAAAAGTGGTGAAATGGCGGCTGATGCCGTGCACTGCGGTCTCACAGGTGGAGCGATTACAGAGGCAACCTTTGTCGAATACCAGCGAGATATGCGCTGGGCCCTCGATCAGTTTCGACAGCTCGTTTTATCGTTTTACAATCAAGACTTCAGCTTTAGAGACTTTATTAAGGCGCATCCCGACTTACACCCTCAACTTGTCGACGCTCTTGTTGGCAATGTTTTCGCTGACCTCAAGCCATTATTTGAAGCACTCCAAGAGTTCTCGGCTCGCACATCTCACACCGAGACAATGGCGGGGGCCTGATCAGTAGCCACATTCTCTGCCTCCGGTCGTTACAATACGGTCGTGGCAACAAGCGAATACCACCTTACTCGCCGAGTTCATTTTTACGAGACCGACAAAGCCGGGATCGTGCATTTCTCATACTTTTATCGCTATATGGAAGAAGCTGAGCACGCGCTGTGGCGGGCTGCTGGACTCAGCATCGCACCACCAGATGCGACCGTCGGGTTTCCTCGTGTCGCTGCAGACTTCAAGTTTCTCAAACCTTTACGATTCGAAGACGAATTTGAAGTTCATATTTGCATCGCAGATATCAGTCAAAAGAAGATTCGGTATAAAGCAACCGTCACAAAAGATGGTGACAAAATCGCAACGGGAAGTATGACAATTGCCTGTGTAACGAAGCGTCCTGGAGAACCGCTGCGATCAACACCAATCCCAGAAACAATCGCCTCGAACTTTTCCGTTGCTCAGGCTCAAACTGACACCGACAACTAAACCTCGCCATGACTGAGTTTCCTGACATTGAGCACGCATCCCGAGAAACACTCATCGCACACCAAAGCACGCGCCTAGACGCACTGATTCAGGGCCTTCCTGAATGCAACCAGTTTTACACCGAAAAATTAAAAGCTGCAGCCCTTGACACTCAACAACTCCACTTCCCTCGGGACCTTTCAGCACTTCCGTTCACGACCAAAGCAGAATTAGCCGCTGACCAAACCACTACACCGCCATGGGGCACGGCACTATCAGAACCAATTGCTCATTACGTTCGATACAACCAAACGTCCTCCACAACCGGAAACCCACTCCGATGGATC
>CAZWKO010000003.1:0-10577 GCA_964634925.1 uncultured Vicinamibacteraceae bacterium | reverse complement strand
TGGAAAGCAGTGTACCGAGCAGCGCGGGTTTCTGAGAAAGACCGTATTTTCTTTCCGTTTTCATTTGGGCCATTCCTCGGCTTCTGGACCGGTTTCGATGCCGCAACGCAAATCGGCGCGCACGCAATTCCGTCGGGTGGAATGACAAGTCACTCTCGGCTCACACTAATTGATACTACACAGCCAACAGTCGTCTGCTGTACCCCAACCTACGCCCTTCGACTACTTGACGTATCTCAGGAAGTCGGTCTTTCGCTCCGCAACAGTACTGTGGCAACCATTATCGTCGCGGGTGAACCCGGTGGAAGTATTCCCGCAACACGAACACGGATTGAAGACGGATGGGGAGCACGCGTCATTGACCACTATGGGCTTACAGAGGTCGGACCCATCGGGTTTGAATGCTGGGACTCGCCGGGGTGCGTCCATATAAACGAGCAGGAATTTATAGCTGAAATACTTGACCCGGAAACGCGTGAAACCGTGGAAGACGGCCAGCAGGGTGAACTGGTAATCACGAATCTTGGACGAGTTGGCAGTCCGGTAATTCGTTATCGAACGCGCGATCTCGTTGTCAGAACACTCGCTCCATGCGCCTGCGGTCGCACATTCGCACGCTTGGTCGGTGGTGTCACTGCTCGAGCTGACGACATGGTCAATGTTCGAGGGGTCAACGTGTATCCATCGGCAATCGAGGCAATCATTCGGAAGATACCAGAAGTTCTCGAGTACCGTTGTACGGTGACGGGCGAACCGTCAAATCGATCTATTTCTATCGAAGTTGAGCCAGCCACTCCCAATAACGCCGACTTCGTTGTGAAACATGTCACCAACCAGATTCGTCAAGCGTTGGGCTTAAGCGTCGTAGTTCACTCGGCAAAAACTGGGGAACTTCCTCGATTTGAGATGAAGGCACGTCGATTTCTTGTTGAGCGATAGAGCTGTGGGTCAGAGCCGTAGTAGCATTGATGGTTCATTTGTCTAGGAGGCGGGAAGTCTTGCGTCAATACTTGTGCACTTTGTTCGTAGTTATTTTGGCCGGAACATCATGGAGTTGCGCCGGTGGTAGTGGCGACAGTGGTGACACGGCCGTCTCTCGACAGTTTCTTAGTATGGGTACGGCACCACCTGGCGGCGCATTTTTTGTGGTCGGAAGCGCTCTCGCCGAAGTCATTAACGAAACAGGCAGCGACCTCGGCTATAGCGTAACTGCGGAAGCCACGAGTGGTTCTCAAGAGAACATACGCCGTTTGGCGAGTGGTGAACTTGATTTTTCGTTATCGAACGCCGCCATTACCTATTTTGCGGTCCGAGGTGCGGAAGGGTGGGACAGGGCCTATCCAGTTCGATCGGTCATGACGCTCGCACCGAATATTGCCCTATTCGTAACGCAGGCTGATTCTGGCATCTCAGCCCTTGAAGATATGCGTGGACGCCGCGTGACCGTTGGCCCAGCCGGAGCTGGATTTGAATACTTTGTCAGACCACTACTGGAAGCGCATGGAATCACATACGATGACTTTTCTCCCTTAAATGCAACTCAGCAGGGCGCCGTAGACATGCTCACAGATGGATCAGCTGATGCCACGTTCCTCGGTGGGGCAGTTCCAACAGCATCCATCACTCAGGCCGCCGCATCGATGGACATCACGTTCCTTCCTTATGGTGATACCGAGAAAGAACAGTTGGTTAATGAGTATCTCTTTTTTAGGCCTGCAACGATCCCGGTTGATACCTATCGTGGTCAAACAGAACCGTTCGAAGGTCTTGACGTAGGGTCAATGCATTTCATCACTTCGGCAGATGTCTCTGACGACCTTGTTTACTCCGTCACCAAACTGCTCTATGAAAATCGTGAGCTGGTCGTCGAAAAACACGCTGCGGGTCGAGCTATCAATCCAAATAACGTCGTTCGAGACACCGGCACAGAATTTCATCCTGGAGCAATTCGTTTTTATCGCGAAATCGGGATCTGGACCGAATAAGCGTTAGTGAGTCCTCAACCGTTGGCCACAGAGAATCCTTCAACAGATAGTCGGCAAGTAGTCAGCCGCGCACTCAGTGTACTGCTCTGCGTTTTTACACTTGCAGAGGTGAACTATCCACTGCTGGCACCACAGAGTCGACTGGCGTTCTTCGCTGCGCTTGGGCTGGCTCTTTGCTTCATGAATATTCCGCTTCATGCAACACTCAAGTCGAATACTTGGGTCCGCAATGGTGATTCGGCGCTTGCATTGCTCGCTGCAGCCTGTTGCGGCTATATCGTCGTTCAGACTGATCCGATCTTTGATGGCTGGTGGATTGATGGACAATCCCTTGGCAATCGAGCCGGATTTGAAACATCATTGGATACGACTATTGGAGTCGTTGGACTGCTACTCGTTATTGAAGCTGCTCGACGAGCTCTTGGAGCGGCGCTACCCATTCTCGCCGGATCGTTTCTCCTCTATGGATATTTTGGAGCATTGTTTCCAGACTGGTTGTTTCCGCACCGCGGCTACACCATTGAACGGATCGTTGCGCAAACATTTCTGCACAGCCAAGGGATCTTTGGTGTGGCTCTTGGCGTCATGTTCACTTATGTTTTTTTATTCGTCATTTTTGGTGCGTTTCTAGAAGCGACTGGCGCTACGCGCTTCATCGTGAATTTTGCGCAACGTATGTTCGGCCACAGCGCCGGAGGGCCAGCAAAGGTTGCGGTTCTGAGTAGTGGATTAATGGGATCTCTTTCTGGGAGTGCCGTGGCCAATACGGCTACGACAGGAACTTTTACGATTCCGATGATGCGAAGCGCTGGCTTCCAGCCAGTCACCGCAGCAGGAATTCAAGCTGCTGCCAGTTCGGGCGGGGCGCTCATGCCACCTGTCATGGGCGCTGGAGCGTACATGATGCTTGAAATCGTTCAACCTCCAGGCGGTTACCTGGAAATTGTTCGTGCCGCATTGATTCCTGCCTTGCTGTATTACCTCTCGCTACTCCTGATTGTCCACCTACACGCCCGTCGAATGTCGATCGCCACCGAAGGCATAGCAAGTACAGTCGAAACACCTACGACAGATAACGCCGACGGCTCAAAGATGGAAGGGATCGTTTTTGGGGCTGCCCTCGGAAGCCTGATCCTGTTTCTTATCTTAGGCTACACAGCATTTCGAGCTGTCACTCTATCACTCGTCACAATCGTCATCACCAGTAGCTTGAGTCCAGCGACACGCCTTGAGCCACGACGGACGTTAAATGGCTTGATCGCGTCCGCCCGTGGCGTGATTCCCTTGGTCGCAGCGGCGGCCTGTGTCGGAATTATCATTGGCATCGTCACACTGACTGGTATCGGCACGCGTCTTCCAGCGACCATCATTCCACTGGCTGAACAAAGCCTTTTCCTCGCGCTTGTTCTTATCATGGTGTCATCGATCATTCTCGGGATGGGACTGCCTTCAGCCGTTTGTTATCTGCTGATGGCAACACTGATTGGACCAGTACTTGGCAATCTTGGCGTCATTCCTCTCGCAGCCCACCTGTTCATTTTTTATTTTGGAATGATGTCCATGGTGACACCGCCAGTGGCTCTAGCCGCTTACGCAGCATCGTCTATTGCCGGCACCAAAATCATGCCTACAGGCTTTGCCGCATTCAAATATGCATTAGTTGGATTTACCCTTCCCTACATGTTTATTTACCGACCAGAACTTCTCATGATGACCGAGACCGGTGCTCCGGCCAGCTGGGGACAAACGCTGGTCCCGGTCAGTATCGCTATCTTCGGTGTGACGTGCTTCGCGGCCGGGATTGCCGGACAGTTGCGGAATCCACTCGGACTTGGACTCCGTGTCGTCATCTTTAGCGCAGCCGCGTTACTTCTTGCCCCGGGTCCATCACTAGCCCTCGTAGGGCTTGAGTGGCCGGTATTCGACCTTGTCGGCATCGTGCTCTTCGGTATCGTATTTGTAGCTAATCGCTCCTCCAAGTAATTGATCATTGTGAGGTTCAATGATTGACCTTGGCTGCTTTGCTGTTATAAATGGTCTGGACCATTAAGTATTGCTAGGCTCTTTCTGCGCCACCGCAACAACATTATGAAAACCGTCACAAGGTACATAACTGTCATAGGGATAGCGTGCCTCTGCCTATGTTCACCTGCTTATGGCCAGACCTCCCAAGTTGGCATCACCATTCCGGAGTCCATTCCCATTTTCCCGCTGCAAGACATCATGCTGTTTCCTGGTGCGTCACGCCCACTTCATATTTTTGAACCGCGCTATCGGGACATGATTGCTGACGCGATGGAAGGCGACCGCATTATCGGAATGGTCATGCTGAGACCGGGTCACGAAGACAATTACGATGGGAATCCTCCCATCTACGATATCGGCTGCGCGGGAATAATCTCGAATGTCGAACGGCTTCCAGATGGCCGGTATAACGTGATCGTGAGAGGCCTTGCACGATTCCGCATTACCAGCGAAGACCAGACTCGAACCTACCGAATCGCGTCAATTAACGTGCTCGACGAGGTGGTCTCAGACGCAGACCGAGAAACACTGCGCTCCCAACGTCCCTTACTTCTTGAGTTACTATCATTCGTTGCGCCTGGTCAGAAACCGACAGTCGATGAAATGCCGGACGACATGCTAGTTAATGGACTTGCGCAATTTCTCGGGATGAACCCAGCTGACCGTCTTGACTTGATCGAGCAGGAAGGCCCCTTAGCTCGGTCTGATGCTTTGCTATCACTTCTTGACCAAGGTGCATTGTCTCGTTAAGCCACAAAAAAAAGACAACTCCCACTTAAACATTGTCCGACATGTCTATGACGCAAGACACTCAACAAAATACATACCAAGTTATAACAAGTTGGAATATTGCTCGATTGATGAGCCTTCTATGTTTCATCGGCATGACGATATTTGCTGCCAGACCACACATGCAGGAAGTGACTGATCCAGCAGTAAATGACCTACCCAACCCTAACCCCACAACGCTCACTAACTGGGGAGTGCTGCCCGATGGACGCGATTGGGGTTCCACAGCAGGTGTAGACATTGACCCAGACGGTCATATCTGGGCTTATGACCGGTGTGGGGCAGTCGGATTGACAGGTGGATGCGACACGTCAAATGTCGATCCGATTCTGAAATTTAATCGCGATACCGGTGAAGTCATGGCCAGTTTCGGTGCGGGACTGTTTGTCCTACCTCATGGTATCCATGTCGATACTGACGGAAACGTCTGGGTGACTGATTCCATGGGGAATGAAGCTGGCACTAAAGGGCATCAGGTGTTTAAATTTAGTCCGCTCGGCGACATTTTGCTTGAATTAGGAAAACCCGGTGTAGCTGGTCGTTTGCCCGGCTTACTAAACGAACCATGTGATGTCATCACAGCCCCGAATGGTGACATCTTTGTTGCTGATGGACACAGTGGACAATTCGGTGCAGAACCACCAGAGAAAACCGGACGGATCCTAAAGTTTGATAAGAATGGCACCTTCATTAAGGAATGGGGAGAAATCGGTGAAGGCCCCGGCGAGTTCAGAACGCCACATGCCCTCGCAATGGACTCGCAAGGTCGCCTCTTTGTCGCAGACCGTGGCAACCACAGAATTCAGATCTTTGACCAAGATGGAAACTATCTTGATGCGTATTATCAGTTCAGTCGGATTAGCGGCCTCTTTATTACGCCCGACGACATGCTCTACGCAATTGATTCCGAGTCGAGTCCGGATCGTCATCCTGATTGGCAAACTGGTATTCGTATCGGCAACGCCACGGAAGACCGAGTAACCGCCTTTATTCCTCCGCATCAAACCGGTGAACCTCATGGAGCCGCTGGTGAAGGTGTCGCTGTCGACCACTATGGCAATGTGTATGGAGCTGAAGGTCCAATTTCTCGTGAAACAGCAGAAGGCGGTCTAACAAAGTATTTACGCTAACAGTAGCATTTAGTCACCATCAAACAACCGATGAAACAGTACCCATGTTTGTTATTAGTAATACTGCTCCTCTGTCACTCTGTGCCGGCAGTTGTTCTCGCCCAAAACAGTAACCATCTCGTTGTTATTTTGAGTCACGACACCAATGATGTCCGTCTACCAATGACACTTGAGGCCATTACTTTCTGGAATGACACTTTTGAGGAATTGGGTCTTGATCTCGAAGTTATAGACCAGGTCATCATCCGGTCACCGGTGGAACGCATCCTTGAAAACTATGCGCGATCGATTTCGCAACGAGCTGGACGGCTCCGCCCTGGGCCGTCAGAACCTGACGCCCCGGTTGAAATTACTGATTTTGATTCACACGTTGTATTGCTGCTCTCCCGGCAAGACCTCATGTCGTTCGCCTGGCCTCTGCCAAGACGCCCTGGACATTTCATTGCGATCGAAGAAGACCGGCATGCCATGGCGCAAAACCCGAACATCGCACGGAACATCATCGCTCACGAAATTGGCCATACGCTCGGTCTTTCACACAACAATGACCCCACATCCTTGATGTGTGGTCCCTGCCGGACAAACGAGTTGTCTATCGATCACCCCGAATACATGCATCTGACCGACAGTGATAGACAAATTCTTCGCAAGCATTACACTTCCCGCTAACCACTGATACGACTATCATTGGGACGCATTATCCATACTAAACAGTCAAGACTGTGAGCAGTTGTAACGTTGTAGTGGTGACCGTTTATTCGGACACCGAAATTCGCCTATGCAAGGAGTGAAATGATGGTGACACAGAAACGGGCTTTTCTCCTGTTTGGTTTAATGGTCTTTGGTCTCGGTTTTGCAGCCGGCCACTTTACTCAGTTTGAAAACGTCGTCGCAGCACAATCAAACCCAGTGTTTGAAATGCGAACCTACACGACGCATCCTGGCCGCCTAGATGCTCTAAATGCTCGATTCCGTGATCACACAACAAGAATCTTTGAGAAGCACGGTATGACAAATATCGGCTATTGGACACCTCAAGATGCAAAAGACCATCCAGACAGCACATTGGTCTACATCATTGCGCACGACAATCGAGACGCCGCGACAGCAAACTGGCAGTCGTTTCGAGATGATCCTGAGTGGGCACGAGTCGCCGAAGAATCACAACGCGATGGTCGGATCGTCGCAAATGTTGAGTCGGTGTTTCTAACAGCCACGGATTATTCGGGCATCAATTAGTTTCTCAACCGACACATACAGCGAAAAGTCTGTTTTACCGTCCAGTAGTTCTTTAGGGAAGGTCGTAACAACACTGTCTATCTCCGTTGTTGCGACCTTATCCGTAACGATCAGCGTCACGAACGCTTATGCAATACGTACGAAACGGACATAGTCCGCAGAACCGTAAAACACGAGTAAGACCGATTACACCTGCGCAGAATAAGGCATTCCACTTGATGTGGTGCGTTCTTCTTTTCGGGTCTTTTTCGATGCAAACCTTCGCACAAGGTCTCGTCCGCAAATCTGAATTTATTTATCAAACCGCACCGTTTCCGTCGGCGCATGCATCGACCATTGTTGAAACAAACGGGCAACTTGTATCCGCCTGGTTTGGTGGAACTGCTGAAGGCAACCCTGACGTCTCTATCTGGGTCGCTCATCAAGAACACAATGGGTGGTCTCCGCCGATTGAAGTCGCCAATGGGATTCAACCAGACGGAACTCGCTACCCATGCTGGAATCCTGTTTTGTTTCAACCACGCGATGGTCCGCTTCTACTCTTCTACAAAGTGGGCCCAAACCCCAGAGAATGGTGGGGACTAGTCCGCACGTCAGATGATGCAGGCAGAACATGGTCTGAGGCGGTGCATCTTCCTGACGACATCTTGGGTCCCATCCGCGCCAAGCCGTACCAACTGAATAATGGGACGCTTCTGGCCGGGTCGAGCACGGAGCACAACGGTTGGGTTGCTCACATGGAACGATTTCACCCAGACAATCCACACAACTGGTCACACCGACAACTAGCGTCTAGTGAACAATGGCAACAATCCATGCCATTGAATAACCCTGAAGACTTTGGAGCTATTCAACCAACCATCCTGGATCATGGGAACGGTCAGTTTCAGGCGTTGTTTCGTAGTCGTCAAGGCGTTATTACGGAATCATGGTCCAATGACTTCGGAATAACATGGGACCGCATGACTCGTACGTCTCTACCCAATCCGAGCGCTGGCATTGACGCCCTCAGCCTAAACAACGATCAGCATCTTCTTATCTACAATCCAACCACTCGCGGCCGAGAAAAGCTAGCTGTGGCACTTTCTTCTGATGGAAAAGACTGGTCTCTAATTCACGTACTAGAAGATGGCGACGGGGAATACTCCTATCCATCTGCTATCCAGACAACCGACGGACTAGTTCATATCACCTACACGTGGAAACGAACTCGGATCAAGTATGTCGTTCTTGACCCCAAGTTACTTACACCGTAATACTTGTGACTGTACCGTAGCCCTTAAAACTTCGACGATGCGAGCCATACGTCAGAACGCGCCCAACTAGCATCATATTCAGTGCTTACATCGACTGACGACTCACCCTGC
This sequence comes from uncultured Vicinamibacteraceae bacterium, assembly GCA_964634925.1. Taxonomy (GTDB): domain Bacteria; phylum Acidobacteriota; class Vicinamibacteria; order Vicinamibacterales; family UBA8438; genus DTWD01. Next base: position 2,042 of record CAZWKO010000003.1, on the reverse strand, counting down.
GATTCAAGGGCTTCCTTGAGACCGTAAAGTGACCAGCCGTTGTTCTGGTGATCCTGCAGTTCCTCACGATATACACGCTCAGCATCCATGTATCGTTCCGCCTCAAGTAAGGCTGCACCGAGCCAGTGCCGAGCCGCAAAAGGCAATGGTTCAGGCTCAGAATATTCCAGCTGATCCTCAATCTCGACCGCTTTCTCAAAAGCCTGAATAGCACCAGAAAGATCGCCGGACTGCCATGCAATCTCCCCTTCCAAAATACCTCCGACGGCACCTAGTAAAAGCTTCGCCTCATCAAACCGAAACCGGGCTGTCGTATTCTCCGCTAACGCTCGTACACGAGTGAGGTACACCTGAGCAAAATCAGCATCGCCAGTTTTTAAATGCGCATAACCTTGCGCGAAATCCCAGAGCCCCCCCGATGCATCCTGCTCTGGACGCTCAGTCACTGCCAAGATCTCGTCAAACCGTCCGAACCGGAGCAAAGTCAGCACATGGAAAACAGTGTCATCCGTAATCTTCGCGTAGTCTTTTCCGGCCTGAATCGCAATGGCGCCCTGCCCATCCATCGAGGCAGCAAAAAGCAACATATGCAGGTTGTGACTTGGATAGATTGCAATGCCCTCACCAGACTCGGCCTTTAAATCAGAATGCCACGCTTTGAGATTTGACCGTACGCCATCACTCCATCGACCGATTTCATTCCACGTATGGGATGGCATGTGATTAATATGACTGGCACCAGGGATTTCATTGCCTAAATACTCGGCGCAGTCCGCCGCTTTGCCAGGGTCAGTAGTGGATTCGGTTGCATGAATATAAAGATGACAGGCACCAGGGTGCGTTATATCTCTCGCGAGCACACTTTCTAACACTCCATGCAGTCTCTGCACATTGGGGTCAGCAAGGTCACGGGTTCCACGCCTCGGTTCCAACAAAAACAAAGCATCGGCATATAACGTAACAGCATCAAGATCATCGGGATACCGTTGGGCCAGTTGCTGCATCGCATCAGCATACGCTTGGTCGTGATCTCGACGAGTGTCAGGATCAAAATTCTCTACATACCGTGATTGAATTGCCTCAATGTAAGCCTGTTCTTTCTCATTTGCCTGGTCCAGTCGCGCGACAGCTTCCTTCATTGCCGCGTAGGCATGAGGAGCCTCAAACGGCCGCATCGGGCCGTTCAGATACGACCCCCACGACCATGCCTCACCCCAGAAGCAAATGGCACAGTCTGGGTCCCTTTTCCATGCCTCGCGAAATGACCGAGTCGCCTCCTCTTTAGCAAACGCGTACATCAGCTGAAACCCTTGCCTAAAATAGGCTTTCGCTTCGGCATTTGATGACGAAATCTCGTGCGTATGTTTCCCGATCACCGTTGAATACAGTGGTATCGGTTCACTAAAGCTTTCGGGAAGAGCATCACCAACTGTTTCGGCATCACCACCATGATCGTGCTGAGCTGCCGCAGGAAGCGCTACCAGTACGCACACCAAAACCAAAACGAGTCTTCCGAGAACATATCGACTAGGCATATACCCTTAATCATACGCAAAGCTCAACGGTTATATCTTCGTTTCTAGCACGTCAGTCCAACTCAGTTATATTTCTCACCTAAATCCGCTTGGCCACAGTCTCGACAAAACCCTACTGATTGGATTCCAACTGGAGTATTCTCTGGCAAGCGTGCGTTTTCGTGTCACAGTGTTCGCAGCGTTGTTCGTGGTTGTCACCCTTGCCCCAGCTAGCTTTGCCCAGTGGGGATGGGGCGTTGGCGAGGGCAACCTTCCACCACGGTTTCCTCCAGAATCAATGCCGGACAGAGATTTTTCATTCTGTAAAGTCATGTACGACCAAGTTCGGTACGAAGAACTCGGAATGGGATGGTCGACTGACTACCCCTATGCCGGTATCAATTTGATGCACCGACTTGAAGATCTAACAACGGCAAGGATTAGTAGCGACCGACACGGCCAACCCAATCACTGGGTGGTTCGTTTAACAGATGACGAATTGTTTCAGTGTCCATTCATTATGGCGTC
>CAZWKO010000002.1:15116-27287 GCA_964634925.1 uncultured Vicinamibacteraceae bacterium | reverse complement strand
AGCGTTCTGTGGTTCGCTCTACGTAGTTTTAGACCGATACGATTGTGCCGTGCCGCTCACTCGCATAGATGAAATTGATGATCGGCGGGTTTCAGATTTTAGGGTTATGTCTGACCCAGAATTGATGCGCCGGCGTCGGCTCTTTGTAGTCGAAGGTCAATTGGCGGTCGAACGTCTCTTGCTTTCGAGATTCCGAGTGAGATCGTTACTTGTCACAGACTCGGCATACCAGCGTCTTAGAGGTACGTTGGGAAGATTGAACCGAGAGATCGAAGTGTTTCTGACGGACGCTGCGGGTCTACGTGAGGTTGCAGGGTTTCGATTTCACCGCGGCTGTTTAGCACTGGGAGAACGAGCGGTCGTTACAACGTCGTCCCGTCTAGTGTCTGAGAGTTACCGACAGATCATTGCACTTGAAGCCTTGTCTGATCCTGACAATGTCGGTTCGATTTTCCGCAGTGCGGCTGCTTTTGGGGCCACAGGTGTACTGCTGTCTCCAACGTGTGCCGACCCTCTTTACCGTAAAGCCATTCGAACCTCTATGGGAGCGACGCTCCAAGTTCCATTTTCGATCGATTCAGAGTGGCCTAATGCACTGATGGCAATTCGTTCAGAAGGGACAATCTTGGTGGGGTTGACACCTGATCCAACGGCAGTTGATCTTGAGACTTTTGTTGCTGATTCAAAGGGTGTTCCGATGACCCTACTGTTTGGGAATGAAGGCGTCGGTCTTAGTAGAGAAGTTCTTGATTGTTGCGACGTACGCGTGCGGATTGCGCTTGAAGAATCCACCGATTCTCTGAATGTGGCTATTTCTGCCGCAATTGTCTTGCAGCGGTGTGGTTCTACTGCTCGATAATTTTCTTGAACTTTCGAACGGTTCCAAGATAATCCGCACCGTAGAGGTTTCCGTCTTTATCAGTAGTCACTCCCTCAGCCAGTGTGGAAATTCCAGCATAAGGGTACGGGCATGGGTCGGGGATAAAGCCTGTGACCCGCCCGTCTCGGACGCTACCGATGCGTATGCCTCGCCTGGCTCCGAGATTAAAGCCATATCCAGTCGCAGGTAGTCCTGCGCGCCCGATGTTAGTACGCCCATCTCTCGATTCTGAATCAGCCACGTACATGATGTCGTTTTCGTCTATGTAGATACCACTCGGTCTTCCGAACTGGTACCAGACATCAAAGAAATGACCGTCGCCGTCAAAAATTTGTATGCGATTGTTCTGGCGGTCACCTACGTAGACGTAGCCTTGAGAATCAATTGCAATAGTGTGAACTACGTCAAATTCACCTGCGCCGATTCCCTTGCGTCCCCAGGTGTGAACAAGATTTCCGTCTAAATCAAACTTAAGGACACGCGCGTTCCCTAATGCACCTCCACCGCCAGTGTGACCGTCTGCCACATAAATCTCACCAGCCTGATTGACAGCGACCTCGGTAGGTGCATTAAAAGTTACGGAATCGGTCGTTGTTTCAGCTTCTTCGCTATTGGCATTAGTCTGAGTGTCACTGTTCGTAGTATCAGCGTCCTGTAAATCGACATCCTCGTTGTCGTCGTTATCAGTTTCCCATGCACGGATAAATCCGTTCGGTTCATTTCCTACCACGCCTGGCGTGCCAAGCGTCATGAGCAATTCGCCATCGGGGCTGAATTTAAGGACTACTTGTCCTTTTCCCTCGGTCTGGCCATTATCCGCAACCCACACGCTGCCGTCTGGTGAAACTGTAATTTTGTGTGGACTGACAATTAATGATTTACCGAACTGGTTGAGAACTGCGCCAGACTGATCGAACTGTAGGACCGGATGGAGTTCAGAATCAAGACAAGTAGTGTCGCCTGCGCCGGTTTCACCACACCGGTCGATTGCCCAGAGAGTTCCATCTGGCGCGCGACTGATACCGGCTGTTGACCCCCATACGCGGCCGTCAGGTAGACTGCCCCAATGGAAGCCTGCCTCGTACGGATTTGGCAGGTCGTTCCGTGCACCGAGAAGTGATACTGCCGGTAGGCCTACCGGGTAGCGGCCTTCAAAAATTGGTGTCTGCGGTTCCGGCAATTCACTAGTCGCAGGATTTCCGCAGCTATCAGCGAGCGGACCCGGTGATCCCGGAAGGTCTGGGAGCGGTTCAATGACATCGAGGCCATCCTGATTCTGAGTTGGTTCCGCTATTGGCTTGAAGTACTCGGACGTCACTAAGGTATTACCGAATAGGGCCAAAATGGTTGCTAGCGCAGACGTGTGAAGTCGAGTACTTGATCGACGTTTTACGTTTCGGTCTACATGTACCACAGGATCTAATTCTCAAAAGACAGCGATGGGGTTGAGAGGTGAACCGGTTCCGCCGTCTACTGGAATGGGTCCCGCTGTTATAAGAAACTCCCAACGGTTTTCGTCGCCGGCGGTTTCAGCCAATGCTTCAAGGTCCATATTGTCAAAGATGTTACTGCCAAACCCTGCAATTAACATCGTATGGACCGGTTGGGTTACGCCTTCAACGAGTGATGGCATGACGTCAGTCGCTGCATCACTGCCAACGAAGGCGACCCCGCGTTCTTTAATCCATGGCAAGACAGACGCATGAAGTCCGGCGCTACTGCCTGAGATGCGCCAAGGGCCGAGTGCATCACGCCGTGCCCAGCGTCCTGTTCGGACGAAGATTATGTCGCCCGGTGAGACGCGGATACCAGCTTGTGCCTCCCATGCTTCAATGTCTTCAACGTAAATGGGTGTTTCTGGTTCGAGATAGGGCACGCCTTTGAGTCTTGGGAAGTCCAGCAAGATTCCGCGGGTGATGATGCCACTCTTCAGGTTCTGGATACCGAGTTTTCCGCAGCCTTCGGGAGAGCTTGCAGATGGCGGGATGTTGTTATACATGCGGTCGTTCCAAAGGAAGTGACAGAGTGAATCGATGTGGCTGACACCGTAACCGTGATACGTAAATTCATAGGTGTCACTCCGCAAGCTTTGTCCCATCGTGTGGTTGAATGCTGCGTCCGGGTTGTCGATAGCTTCATCTGGCATTGGGTTGTGCGAAAGAGACACTGTAATACCTTTGCGGACCAGCGATGCTGCCTCGCGAGTTTTTTCTGGTGTAATCAGATTCATCGTTCCGCGTTCGTCATCGTCGCCCCAACGTCCCCAGTTATTGAATTCTTGAAACAGTTCGTTGAACTCTTCAATGTTTCTCGGAGACCGTGTTTCTTGGGTAACGGCTGTTGTGGGTAAGGCGATGATAGTTAGTGCAACAAGACCTTCAAGGCAGTGTGCCGAAATATTCCGTTTCTGTCTCATCGTGTTGTGTCCTCGGTTATGTCCTTCTTAATTCCCGTCGCATTATGCCTGAACCGTGACGGTGCGTCATGATCGCTCATTTTGAATGATTGAATGGCGAAAGCAGTCAACTAGATGATCATTAACCATTCCGGTTGCCTGCATATGTGCGTAGCAAATCGTGGATCCTACAAACGTAAAGCCACGATCTTTCAGATCTTTACTTAGAGCATCCGATTCAGTCGTTCTGGTGGGTATCTGAGTGGATTTTTCCCAGGCGTTTTGAATTGGCTGGCCGTCGACAAATTGCCAAATGTACCCATCAAAACTTCCAAACTTGTCCTGCACCTCAAGAAATCGACGAGCGTTATTGATAGCCGATGTAATTTTTAGGCGATTTCTGATTATTCCGTCATTGCCGAGTAATCGTGTCACTTTCCGTTTGTCGTACCGGGCTACCTTGTGTGGATCGAATTGGTCAAAAGCGAGCTGATAGGCAGGACGTTTTTTGAGAATGGTGAGCCAGCTGAGGCCAGCTTGGGCTCCTTCGAGAACGAGCATTTCAAAAAGTCGCCGGTCATTATGCAGTGGGACCCCCCATTCAATATCGTGGTACGGCAAGTAGAGTGGGTGCGAGTCACCCCATGCGCATCGAGTGAGAGACATGGTCATTTAGCAATACGATTTTTCCATAGATACAGTAACAATGCATCGAGCCTTCAGGTTTACGTCAGATTGTCAATTCATGATACCGTGCGAAGTTGTGAGAGCGATTGACGTCATGAGTGTGAAAATTTGTTTGATGGCAATGATGTGTGCCATTACTTCTCTACCTGTATTTGCCCAAGAACCTAGCGAAGCTGGCTTGTTCACGACACCGTACACACTCGAAGAGATGCAGGAAAAACAAGTTGTCTTCGAGACAGATCATGGGTCCATTGCTGTTGATTTACGCCCCGAACTCGCGCCAAATCACGTCGGACTCATTATGACGAGCGTCGAGGATGGAGCTTTTGATGGAACGACGTTTCACCGCATGGTGCAGCGTGGCATCGTGCAGGGCGGAGATCCATTTACAAAGGATAGCGATCGTGCGTCTGATTACGGGAGGGGGGGGCTTGGCTTGGTCGGGGCTGAGTTTAGTGATGCGAATCACGTTCGAGGAGCTGTGTCTTCTGTAATGGTTCCCGGTGATCTTGGAAGTGGCGGGTCTCAATTTTTGATCTGTGTAGTGCCTCAATCTGCTCTGGATGGGCATCACTCTATTTGGGGACAGGTTGTTGATGGTATGGATGTAGTCACACGGATTTCTGAAACTCCAGTCGACGCGGACGGTCGGGCTAAAGAGCGAGTGATTATTCATTCAGCCATAATCAGGGATAAACCTCCGCCGGAAGTGCCACCGTTTAGCGTCGAGTCAGACGAAGAACTAGCGGCATTCCGTACAGTTCTTACTACAACGCTCGGTCGTATCGTTATCGAGTTTTACCCCGACGTCGCGCCAAATCATGTGCGAAATTTTCTCCGTCTCACGGATGCGGGTGTCTACGATGGAATGGGGTTTCACCGTGTTGTCCCTGGTTTCGTAGTGCAGTCCGGTCATTTACCTACCCGTCGCGACCCTTTGACAGACCGCCAGCAACGTTTTATCCGTAATCTAGACCCAGAATTTAATGAGACAATTCACGTGCGGGGCATTGTATCGATGGCACGATTAGAGGATCTTGCGAGCGCCTCGACATCGTTTTTTATCTGTACAGACGTTGCGGAAGAACTCGATGGTGTCTACACGGCCTTTGGTGTTGTTGTCGAGGGTTTAGATGTTGTCTCGGCGATTGAAGCGACACCAACCAATGGTGAAACCCCAATAGATCGTATAGAAATTATTGATGCTGAAGTTGTGAGGAGATGACACGCGATTCGCTAGTCATCGGTTTCGTTAAGTAGCGCACGGGCTAGCTTGGTATACAGATTGACCGCGCGCTCTAGTTCGGAAATTTCGACGTGCTCGTCCGCAGTATGGGCTACTCGGACTGAACCAGGCCCGATGAGTAGTGGCTCTCCCCATGAAGACAGAAACGGAATATCTGTTGTAAACCGAAAGACTTCCGTGGCAAATCCTGGAATTGTCTTTAGATAAACGGGAGGCACCACGATAATGTCTTTCGTAGAGACGTTATCAGGGAGGGCATTCAGACAAACACGTACGTCACTGGCCGGGCCAACGGTACGAAAATTTATGTCTGCCTCGGCGTTTGGCGGGACGACGTTTGGTGCTACTCCACCAGACAGCATTCCAATGGTATAGCTCGTTCGTCCGATTATCTCGTCTGTCGGCAGGTCAAGTTCACGTAGTGCGACAAGTGCATCGAGGAGTTTTTCGATAGCTGATTCGCCAAGCTCTGGATGCGAAGAGTGTGCGGCTCGGCCTTGAGCTGATAAGCAGACCCGGTAGACGCCTCGAGTTGCGCGTGCCAGTCGATTATCTGTCGGTTCTCCGTTGATCAAATAACGGCATGACTGAGCGAGTCGATTGGCTGCCTGAGCACCGGGGCTGCCATGTTCCTCTCCAACGACAACGAGTAGCCCAACTCGTTTTTCTCCGGATGTCCGAAGTTGTTCTAGTGCTGTAATTTGCGCGGCGAGAATTCCTTTGGCGTCACACGCACCTCGACCATAAAGGGTGTCTCCATCGATTCGACTCGGGAAAAATGGGGGGACACAGTCAATATGAGTAGAAAACACAATTTCCGGGTCACGTTTTGTAATCGTTGCAACAACGTTTGCACGGTCGTTGACTACCGGTTGTTCTGTTACGTGATACCCGCGGTCACGAAGCCAGGAGGCTAGCCACGTTACGGCCTTTGATTCTTGACCACTCGTCGAATCGATATCAATGAGATCTCGCGCGAGCTGGACGAGCGACATGTCGTTTATCGAAGCCATGCCTCAAGCTCTGTTTTGGTGTCAGTGCGGTCATCTCTATATTTGACAATTACGGGTGTCGCGAGTGAGAGTCCCCATTCCGGTCCAGCCCCTGTCTGCACTGCCCGTCCTCCAGGAACGACGACTGCGCCCTCAGGGACCACGGTTGGATGGTCTTGGGCGGGTTTAATGATTCGTCCATTCGGGAGGTCATAGATGGGTGTTGAACCGGTCAGGACGGTTCCGGCTGCTATTACGGCCCGACGTTTGACGACGGCGCCTTCGTACAATCCGGTATTGCCGCCGACAAGAACATCGTCTTCGATAATAACGGGCAGGGCTCCGACAGGTTCTAATACGCCACCAATTTGCGCTGCGGCACTAACGTGCACCCGTTGTCCTACTTGTGCGCATGAGCCAACCAATGCATGAGAGTCGATTAAGCTGCCGTCTCCGACGTATGCTCCAATGTTGATATACATCGGTGGCATACAGATCACGCCAGTTCCCAGAAAGGCTCCATCTCTGACGGACGAACCCCCAGGCGCAATTCTTATGTTCGAGTCTGTTGATACGGGCTTAAGGGGGAGCGTGTCTTTGTCCAGATATGGCGAGTTGTTGTTCGCAGAAGGAAATGTCGTGATCTCACCACAGCGAAAACCTACGAGAATTCCTTCCTTGACCCAGGTATTGACCCGCCAGCCCGTGTCAGTCGAGGCATCGGGCTCGGCTGCACGGACGTTGCCAGCTGAGAGTTCGCGACGAAGTGTGGTGAAGACAGTGCGCGCTTCATCTGGGTCTGCATCATTCGCTTGCTTATACAAGTGTTGAATCTGTTCGGCGAGTGTCATCGTTTCTTTTTTAGGTAGTGTTAGCTGGTACTACGAGCTGGTAAGTCGTAAGTTGTTGAGTACGTTGTTAATTTGATTACGCGATTCATCAGTAGGTGAAACCATTGGCAGGCGATATATTTCTTCGAGTAATCCAAGCGAAGCCATCGCAGCTTTGACGGGTATTGGATTTGATTCAACAAAATTCACCTGCATGAGCGGGAGCAACTGTTCGTGTACCCGCCGGGCCTCCGAAAACTTAGCGGTATTCGCAAGATCGACGAGGGTTGCCATTTCAGCAGGCGTTTCGTTGGCGACCACTGAAATCACACCGTGTCCACCAAGTGCAATCAATGGCAGCGTGAATGCATCGTCACCTGCGAGAATCGAGAAATTCTCTGGGATCAACCGACAGATTTCACACATTTGAAGCAGATTTCCAGATGCTTCTTTGATCCCGACAATATTGGGGATTTCTGCTAAACGGGTAAGCGTTGTCGGTTGGATGTTGCACCCGGTACGACTTGGTACGTTGTAGAGCACGACAGGGAGATCAGTATTCTTGGCGATTGTTTCGAAATGTAGGTACAGGCCTTCTTGGGTTGGCTTGTTGTAGAACGGGGTGACAGAGAGGATGCCGTCAACCCCAGTTTCCGCCATATCAGCGACAAGCTGTACCGCTGTCTGTGTGTCGTAACTTCCCGCACCGACCAGCACCGGCACTTGGCCGTTAGCTGCCTGAACGACTAGTTCCGTGACCCGGACTTTTTCCTTATGTGACAATGACGGGCTTTCGCCCGTAGTCCCGCAGGGGACAAGGAAGTGAACACCACTGTCAATTTGTCGACGTGCGAGTTTCGTAATGGTCGACTCGTCGAGATCGCCCTGTGCCGTAAACGGTGTGACGAGTGCCGTGCCACAGCCGGTCCAACGTGTGTGCATATTGCAATTCCTACTAATCTAGGCCGAGTACGTTTCGCATCGAAAACCAGCCCTCTTTACCTTTTACCCACTTGGCTGCTTCGAGTGCACCGCGGGCAAATGTGGCACGGTCACGGGCCGTATGTGTCAGTGTGATCGTATCGAACGGTCCGTCATACCCAATTGTATGAATGCCTGGCATCTTGCCAGCCCGTGTTGATGATATGTCAATCTCACGCTGATAACCGATTTTTTGCATGCTGTTTTTAAGTGCTAATGCCGTTCCAGAGGGCGCATCCTTTTTTGCGTCATGATGCCCCTCGTGAATCCAGGCCCCGAAGTCTTCGTGACGAGAAAATAGTTGTGCACTGCGCTCGACGATTGCTTCGAACAAATTAACCCCAAGTGAAAAATTTGCGGCGTGTACCACTCCGATTTGGTTCTCTTCGACAACCCTTCTCAGAGCCGGCTCATCGTTTTCCCATCCGGTTGTCCCGATGACGACATTGATCCCTCGTGTGGCGAGCTTGGTGACATTTGAAACAATTGCTTCAGGTAGTGAAAACTCAATGGCGACATCGACGTCATCGAAGGACGATGATTCAAGTCCTTCGCCATTACGATTGTTGTGAATATCAAGGCGCTCGACAACATGACAGTCATGATCAGCACTGATTGCGTCGATGGCTTTTCCCATCCGACCATAGCCGACAAGTACGATACGTAGACTCATCTAATGCCTTTCTGGCGACAGTGAAACATGAGCAAAGTTAGCCCTTATCAGTGGAAGATGTAGAGAGGCGGATTATACTCGCGCGTGTCTTTTCCTGACAGTATGGTCGTAGTTGAGGTTGCTGACCCCGGCCCCCCGGAAGGGTTTCGGTTGGCTCGACGCCCGTTGCCTGAGCCGGCTGCTGGCGAAGTTCTACTTAAAGTGTCGGCGGCTGGTGTGAACCGTGCAGATGTGATGCAGCGTCAAGGCAAATATCCGCCTCCGCCTGGAGCATCCGATATTTTGGGTTTAGAAGTATCAGGAACCGTTGTGATGGTTGGTGAGGGAGTCCGGACTCTTGCCCGTCATGACCAAGTGTGCGCGTTGTTAACTGGTGGTGGCTATGCGGAATACTGCGTTGTTCCTGCTCCTCAATGCCTTCCATGTCCAGAGGGTGTGTCGCTAATCGATGCAGCCTCGTTACCTGAAGCGTTTTGCACCGTCTGGACCAATGTGTTTGAGCGGGGTGGATTACAAAAAGGAGAAACGTTTCTTGTGCACGGCGGATCGAGTGGAATAGGGACGGTAGCGATTCAGTTAGGGAATTTATTTGGCGCACAAGTGTTTACAACTGCTGGGACAAAAGAGAAGTGTGAAGCCTGTCTTTCACTCGGGGCTGAACATGCGATCAATTACAAGAATGAGGATTTTGTTGAAGTGGTCCAGGCCGCCACGCGTGGGCGCGGGGTTGACTTGATTCTTGACATGGTGGGTGGGGCATATTTGCAACGAAATCTTGACAGCCTGGCTGTTGAAGGGCGTCTTGTTCTGATTGCCCTGATGGGTGGTGCCGAGGGTGCCATCAATTTGGCCAAGTTGATGGCACGTCGGTTAACGTTGACGGGTTCGACCCTTCGACCCCGAAGTATTGAGCAGAAAGCGTCGATTGTTCAGGCTTTGTCTAAGTCGGTCTGGCCGCGCTTGTCGAAAGGCGACCTTCGCCCCGTCATTCACGCTCGCTATCCTTTAAGCGATGCTGCTGAGGCTCATCGGGTGATGGAATCAAGTATTCATATTGGCAAGTTATTGTTAGTGCCGTAGTTGGCGAATTTTTATTTTATTGATATTCGTCGACTAGGAATAGGGGGCTGCGCTGCGTTCAATACGCAGAGATTCTTAGCCGAGTCTAGCTATTCTTTAACTTCGAATATACGTTTAAAGTTGTTGCTGAGGATCGCGTCTCGCGTGTCCGGTAAGAGTTCAAGCGTATCAAATACCTTTTGCTGAACATCAAAAAGAGGTTGTTGCCACCCACGAGGAAAAAATGACGAGTCGGTTCCGAAAAGTATTCGTTCCGAGCCGAGTACATTGAGTGTTGAACGAAAAACATCGACAAGACTAAGGTTGGGGATGAGCTTTATCCAGTTATTCGAACTCGACGTATCGGTATAGATATTTGGACAAACATCGCTCGCCATCAAGAGTTCTCTGAAAAAACCAGCTCCAAAATGTGGAACGATGACTGGAACGGTCGGAAACTGGGAGGCGACAGGAATAAGAGCCAGTGGATTACCACGCTGGATATCGAATATTGATCGAAGTTCAAGGTTTTTTCGGACCCCAATCGATAGGACCCCGCAATGGACAAAGATCGCGCAATTGTAGTGCTCAGCTAGCTCAAAAATATCTTTCACGGACTTGTCTTCAAGGGAATAGTGGTGCATTGCGGGAAATAGGCAGGCGCATGTTAGGCGGTATTCACTGAATGCTCGCTGCACGCGTTCAATTCCACCGGCTGCTAGAGGGTTCACCATAAACATACCGACAAAGCGTTTCGGATAGCGTTCAATTGCTTTCGCTACTGACAATTCGTCTTCTGGAACACTTGACATTAACGCGACTCTGGTCACATTTACTCGATCGAGTTCTGCGACCCATCGATCCGCTAGTGCGTCAACAGATCCCGGTGCGTCCCACTCGAGTTTGTCAAGAACCGCTTGTGTTGTGTCGTCTGCTGACCGGTGTTTCCTTTCCGGTAAGAACTCGGACGACAGTTTTGTAAAGAATTGTTCAGAAAAAAAGTGACAGTGGGCGTCGTTGATTTCAGATGTGGCTGGTTTTTGGGTTGTATCGTCTGACATGGTCTGCGGAGTATACTGGCCGTGGAGCTTTGTTTATGGCAGCAAGTAAAGTTGGTCGAAATGATTCGTGTCCCTGTGGTAGTAGGCGTAAGTACAAGCATTGCTGTGGAGTTAAGGCTGAGAGCAGCTCCCAGTGGGGGACATATGCATTGATTGGCGTAGTGGTCGCCATCGTCGGGGTTATCGCTTACACGTTTACGGGTGAGGGCGGTAGCGGTGGGCGTCAGGTATGGGATCCTGACCATGGACACTATCACACGGTGCCCTAATGTTTTCTTTGACGATCGCTGGTTGGTTGTCCTGCCAATGATTTAAAAAGATTCTTTCCTTTAAATAAAAAAAAGAGCAGGCCCCACGACAGAGTCGTGAGACCTGCTCACGTTAGGTAATAGCTGTTAATTTACGATCTAGTGGTCCGTTAGCCTCTAGCGACTTCTTTTTTTCTTTGTGGTCTTTTTCTTCGCGGCCTTTTTCTTTGTGGCTTTTTTCTTTGCCGTTGCGCCGGATTCTTTCGTCGTTGTCACTATGGCTGAGGCTACTTTGTACGGGTCAGCATTGGAAGCCGGACGGCGGTCTTCAAGTCGACCTTTCCAGCCATTGTCAATTGTTCCGACTGGAATTCGTATTGATGCACCACGATCTGAAATGCCGTAGCTAAATTTATCCAGCGCTTCGGTTTCATGCGCTCCTGTCAGCCGCTGGTCGTTATCGGCACCGTACACGTCAATATGGCGCCTGATGTTCTTACCAAACGTTTCGCATATTTGTGTGAAGGTCTCTTGATTGCCTGCGTTTCTCATCGCGCTGTTTGAAAAATTGGCGTGCATTCCAGACCCGTTCCAATCGGTCGCCCCAAGAGGTTTCGGATGCCAATTAATGGCGTACCCATACTTTTCGCCACAGCGTTCTAAGAGGTAGCGTGCTACCCAGGTTTCATCACCGGCGCGCTTTGCGCCTTTTGCAAATGCCTGGAATTCCCATTGCCCGGACGCCACTTCGGCGTTGATTCCCTCTACATTGATACCGGCTGCGAGACAGGCATCGAGGTGTTCGTCGACGCACTGTCGACCATGGGCATTGCTTGCGCCGACTGAACAGTAATACGGTCCTTGGGGACCAGGGTAACCACCTTCTGGGAACCCGGGCGGGAGGTTCGTGTTGACGTCCCATAAAAAGTACTCTTGTTCAAAGCCAAACCAAAAATCCGCATCATCGTCATCGATCGTTGCGCGACCGTTTGATTCATGGGGGGTGCCATCGGCGTTCAACACTTCCGTCATGACCAAGTAAGCATCTTTTCTATCAGGGTCAGGAAAGATTGCGACAGGCTTGAGAAAGCAGTCAGAATCGATGCCAGCACCTTGTTC
>CAZWKO010000002.1:0-15106 GCA_964634925.1 uncultured Vicinamibacteraceae bacterium | reverse complement strand
CAGTTGAACTGCCGTCAAACGACCACATGGGGCATTCCTCTAATGTGCCGCCAAAATCTTTTTCAACTCGGGTTTTCGAACGTAGGCTCTGCGTTGGCTTGTATCCGTCCAACCAGATGTACTCTAGCTTCTTGGTCATCGTGCAGTTAACTCCTTAAGTTTAGGTGAGAGAGAATTTACAGATATCCCTAAAGAAAAGCTATTCGTTATTTCTGAATTAGCGTTAAGTGAAGTGTTTCCTTGAGTGCGACTTGGGTAGCATCGGAAAGCTTTTTTCCATTAGTTGTAAGGTGAAATACGTCGAGTGCCTGAACCCCTTGTGTCGAAATAAGTACGAGTTCAATGTCGCAGTGGTGCGATGATATCGCTTGGCTGACCTGATAAAGCAGACCCAAAGCATTTTCTGCAACGAGCTCCATTACAGTAAATCGTTTAGAGTAGTGGCTATTGAAACGGATAACTGGTTTTAAGTTTTTACGGGGCTGATTCTGTTTTTTTCCTCTTTTGCGACCTTCTAGTTTGTTGGTAATATCTATTTTTCCCGCAACAACATCTCTTAACAAATCAATTAGCTCTTGATTTGCGGAAGCATTCAACCGCAAGTAATCTTCACGGTCTTCAAATTGGAAGAGGTCAAGAACAATGCCATTTCCATTCGCCATTGCTTGACCTCGTAGAATATCCATGCCGAAATAGGATAGAACTCCGCAGATATTCGCGAAAAGTTTTGGTTGGTCGACCGTGATGGTGCTCAATTCCCATGCTGCTTCAGTCTTCGTAAGGGACGCATGTAATTCAGTCGGTTTTAGATTTCTTGATAGTCGCACATGTTCGTATACGTGTACTGGGTCTACAAGACGGAGGTAACGCTGGGGGTATCCCTCTAAAAACCGTGTTAGTTCATGTTGCGAAATGTCTTCTGGCAGTTGGTTGTTAAGGTCGTCCCGTAAGGCGTTTCCGTTGGCAATTACGTCGTCTGCATATTCAAGAGTCAGTCGGTTATAGGTTTCAACGAACAACCGCCACAGCATTTCTTCTTTCCATGGGGTCATCACATCTGGACCGACACCGTCAACATCAGCCAGGGTTAGCAGACAGAGCAATTTAAGTCGTTCCTCCGTTCCAACAAGATTTGCGAATTGTGTGACGGTTCCTGGATCTTCAACGTCTCGCTGAAAAGCTGCCACGGACATTTGCAAATGATGCCGAATCAGGAACTCAACGGTCGTAATATCCTTCTCGGGAAGCTTGATACGGCGAAGGGCTCCAACCGCCATGCGCGCGCCTTCTTCCGAATGATTTTTGTTGGTCCATTTTCCAACATCGTGAAAAAGCAATGCCAATATAAGTAGTTCAGGTCTAGCTATTTCAGTCAATAAATCCGCAAATCGACGCCGGCTTCTGGTACGCGGCGTGCACAGGTGTTCGATGTTCTTAATCGTTAAGAGCGTATGTTCATCAACCGTGTACTTGTGGTAGTAATCGCGAATCACATGACAGTAAACTTTCTGAAATTCAGGAAATAGACGCCCGAGCAGGCCTCGGCTATGGATTTCAGAGAGTCGAGAGTACAGCCCCGGCCGTGGTTTAAGTACGCGAAGAAGGAGGTCGCGTTCGCTGTTGGTTGGAGTAAATCTTTCTGGTGGATAACGTTCGACGTGACGTTCTATGCAGGTTAAAACCTGTTCAGAGACGTCTAGCTCCTGGTCAAGAGCTGCTTCGAAAGCCGTGAGCCACTTTTGTGGTTGTAGGGAAGCTCGTGTGCCGTCTACAAACCGAACCCCGTCCCATGATTTTTCAAGGTCGTTTCCTATCGTTGTGACGGTCGATTGAGAAGGAGCTCTTGAAGACTTTAATATTGTCGCAAGCGAGCGACTGATGAGCTGTGCGTGGTGGAAGTAAGTGCTCATGAGTGCTTCAACCTGAGTCCTGGGATGGTCTCCAGGAGAACCGAAAATAGTTGCGGCCGTTTCTTGGAGTTCATGGTTGAGCGTGTTGAGGTTACGACCACGTTCCATGTGTAGGATGGAACGGACGCGCAGCATAAAATCTTCGGCTTCATCGACCCGACCAATATCAATGTGCTCTCTGTCTGACGCGTCACGGTTGTTAAGGTCTCTAAGTAATCGAATGGCCGTCGCATCCCTAAGTCCACCTGGTGAATCTTTAATGTCTGGTTCAAGATGGAAGACGGTGCGGTTGTATTGTGCGTGTCTTTGATTGGTCAGATTAAGAAGTGCGTTGCGCATGGGTTCACGCCACTCAGAGCTCTCTGACAGGCAGGTTTTATGGAATTGCCCATAGGTTGCTTGGTCGCCATCAAGGAAGCGAGCTTCAAGAAGGGCTACTAGATATTCTGGGTTGTCCGTTTCGGGGGCTTCAAACTCACCGAGTTCTCTTACTTGGTGGCCGACATTAAGGCCGAGATCCCACAACGGGTGAAGAATCGCACTAATAAATTGTTCTTCAGCGGTGCCAATTCGTCCATCAAATAGTAAGAGTAGGTCGATGTCTGAGTACTGACATTGGTGTTGGCGACCGTAGCCACCAATTGCAACTAATGTGACCGGGTTTGATTCAATCTTCCGTGCATCACGGTAGATCTCGTTTATGAGTACGTCGATTTCTGACGCGTATGCTTTGACAGTTGAAATTCCTCCGTAGGCACGTTGTGTTTCAGCTATCAAGAATTCTCGCGCGACGATAAGCCTGTCTTTGAGTGTCGATTCGATCTGAGGTGAGGGGACCGATGAACTAGTGGTGCTAGGCATTTATCATCACGTGGCAAAGTTACTGTGATTTTGGAATGGTCAGAATTACAGCACTAAGCCTGTCGATTTTATTACAGGAGACTTGCTGGGTTTAATTGTTTTTAAAGAAGAATCACCCCTTTCACGCGTCGGCTGTTGTTCCACAACGTGAAAGGGGTGAGATAGGTCACAATGCGTGTGTGTGTTGTTAGTGAGGTAGCGTTCTCTAATAACCGAGGCTTAGCCCAACCGAAAAAATAGGGATGACACTGTCCGTGCTGCCGTTGATGCTTTGCAGCGAGTCGCCAATCACTAAAGCTGACAACCCGATAGCGAAGTCCCACGCGCCGTATTCACTGGGAATTGCTGACAGCGGTGCACCGATTGAGGCGCCAACGCTGAAGAATCCGAAACTTCCACCACTAGTTGCTTCGTAATAGTTACTACCGCTCATACCGATTGCGACGGGAAAGCTTATACCGGCATCACTACTGCCCAATGAGGTGCCTGGCTCGATGCCTAGTTCGAAGTAGGTGCCATCTTTGGTGCCGCCGTCCGCACCACCACCGCTGTCGTACTCTACGGCGACCGTTGCGTAAGGTGCGACCATCGTATCGTAGGACACTCCAAATGCGATTTCCTTTACGCTTCCCCATGATCCTCTCGGACTCATGTATTTGGTATAGGTAATATCGATGCCGACAGCTTCGGCCCCAAAACCTACACCCGCGTAGAAGTCACTTTCATACCAACTGGGCACTGTCGATGTTTTGTCCTGCACAGAGTGCAAACTTTGCCAGGTTCCTGCAGTGAGAGAGACATTATCGTTGACCGCTAGTCCGGCCTCGATGTACGGCTGTGAAATGGACCCCTTAGTTTCTTGGACGATTCCACGGAAATAGTAGTCATTTACAAAGTCGATGCCGGTGCTTACAGAAACGTTTCCGTCGTTTTGTGCTGAAGCGTTATTGGCGGATAAACCGAGTAATGCGATGGCTGCGAGCGTGAGAATGAATGTTCGCTGTGTGATTTTCATGAGTCTAAACCTGTACCCCTCCGAAAAATGTGTTTGTGAGAAAAGAGGTTGCGCCACCTACGCGGGGTATCCCGTCCCCGTCGCAGGTGGCGCAACCTTTTGGCCAGTTATCGATGAGAAATCTGGAACCCTCCGTATGACTCCATGCCGTGTTCCGCGACGTCGAGTCCCATCCGCTCTTCTTCTTCGCTGACGCGTATCCCGACGGCTGCTTTAATAGCCACGAAGATAGCGAAGGCCGAGACGAAAGAGAACGCTCCGTATGCAAGTACACCTATTAACTGGGTTACGAAAGAGAAATCGGCACTAAAGATACCGACAGCGAGTGTGCCCCAGATACCGCAAACCAAGTGGACTGATACAGCGCCGACCGGGTCGTCAAGTTTTGCCCGGTCAATTGCAAGGACCGAGACCACAACAATGGCACCGGCGATAAGGCCGATAATGATTGCTGACAGAACACTAACGACGTCTGCGCCAGCCGTAATGCCGACGAGACCAGCGAGAGACCCATTTAAAACCATCGATAAGTCTGGCTTGTGTTGAGTCATCCACGATGTTGCCATGGCGCCGATGACACCCGCGGCGGCCGCAAGAGAGGTTGTCACGAATACGAGCGACACGAGTTCAGGGTCAGCGCTCAGGACAGACCCTCCATTAAATCCGAACCATCCTAGCCAGAGCAAAAACACACCGATGGTTGCAAGCGGCATACTGTGGCCAGCGATCGGCTTGATTTGGTCGTTAACGTATTTGCCGAGTCGTGGGCCGAGTACAATGATTCCGGCCAAAGCACCCCAGCCTCCGACAGAGTGCACGAGGGTAGAGCCTGCAAAGTCGTAAAAGCCCATTTGGTCAAGCCAACCTCCGCCCCATTTCCAAGAGCCTGCGATTGGGTAAATGAATGCTACGTAGATTGTCGTGAACAGTAAGAAGGAGCCTAGTTTTATCCGCTCGGCGACAGCACCAGAAACGATTGTGGCGGCGGTAGCAGCGAACATGGCTTGGAAGATGAAGTCCGTCCAATATGTGTAAGCTCCGTCAGCATAAGCGATGGTATTACCGTCTGCTCCAGGGTCGATGCCCATACCAGCAAAACCAAAGAATTGGCCGATAGAAAAGTCTCCAGGATACATCAGATTAAAACCACAGATAGCGTAGGTCAGCAAACCGATGGCAACGACCCCGGTGTTCTTGAAAAGGATATTGACGGTGTTCTTGGCCTGGGTTAGTCCTGATTCAAGGCAGGCAAAACCGAGGTGCATGATAAACACGAGAAATGTGGCTACGAGCATCCACGTGTTATTTACGGTAAACATCTCTGTGGAGACTTCTTGAGCAAATGCGACCTGGGGCAGTAGCACCAAGGCGAGCACAGCTGGAAGTAGGAAGCGTGGTTGACGCGATACATTCTTCATAACGTTGTCCTTACTTATCTAGAGCGCGGCTGACCCAGCCTCGCCGGTACGGATGCGGATTGCCTGAGCGACATCGCTGACAAAGATTTTTCCGTCACCGATTTCACCGGTCCGAGCCGAGTCATTGATCGCGGTGACAGCACCATCGACCTGCTCGTCATCTACGACAAGATCGATTTTTATTTTTGGTACAAAGTCGACAGAGTATTCAGCGCCGCGGTAGGTTTCCGTGTGTCCTTTTTGGCGTCCGAACCCTCTGACTTCGGTGACGGTAAGACCTTGGATACTCGCTTTCGCGAGTGCGTCCCGAACATCATCGAGCATGTGCGGTTTGATAATGGCCGTTATAAGTTTCATGTGCTCTCTCCCCGATTTATCTAGTGCAAACTAAGCTGGCACTTGATAAATTCTATGCAAGATATGTGCCAATTAAGGCTAAGGAGAGAAACTACTGACATTTGAAAGTTTTTCTGGCGGATTTGTGCCGTTCTTGAGTTCTTACCTGAAACTAATATTTACAAAAATGTGGATATTCTTATTTTCAAGACAAAAATGTAGAATACAAAGAAACAATAATATTTTTGGATATTTATCAACTTCTAAACTGTACTATCTTAAGTTTTATAGGAAGCCCAGATGCTAGAATATTGGATATTATTGAGGTTGAATCAGTATTAAGGCTTAGATCTCATTCTACAAAAATGTAAAAATATCTTATTTATATACAAAAATGTAACTAGGTTGAATCACCGAAACCTGCGGCAATCTATCCGATATTTTTTGACTTTGTAGCTGACAATTCGTTCTGTCGAATCGAGTAGTTGAGCTGCCTGCACCCGATTTCCCCGAGTAGTTTTTAGGGCGTCTTGAATAAGGTTTTTTTCGTATGAGGCGACGGATTCGGCCAGTGTGACTCGTGTCGTTGTACCGGATTGTTCTCCAGTTTGTAGACTGGGAGGAAGATGGTGGGCATGAATGACATTTTCGTCACAGACGAGTACTGCTCGCTCGACGCTATTTTCGAGTTCACGCACATTTCCTGGCCAGTGATATGCCATCAGCATATCGATTGCAGGAGTGGAGATCCTTTTAATAGTCTTGCCGTGCTCGATCGAGTACTTTTCGAGAAAGGTGTCTGCGAGTAAAAGAATGTCTGGCTTGCGCTCTCGCAGAGGAGGTACGAAAATCGTAAACACGTTGAGACGATAGTGCAGGTCTTCGCGGAATGTGCCTGCGGCAATGGCCTTTTCAAGGTCGGCATTTGTGGCAGCAATCAACCGAACGTTGGATTTTATCGGGGTAGTGCCACCTAGTCGTTCAAATTCTTTTTCTTGAAGTACGCGCAGTAATTTGACTTGTGTGGATAGATTTATATCACCTATTTCATCAAGGAAAAGGGTGCCTCCGTCTGCTAATTCAAACCGTCCTTTCTTACGTGTAGTTGCCCCTGTAAAAGCGCCTTTCTCGTGACCGAACAGTTCTGCCTCAATGAGTGAATCGGGGAGTGCTGCACAACTGACTTTTAGAAGTGATTGCTTTCCTCGGGGGGAGTTGTAGTGAAGCGCATTGGCGATGAGTTCTTTGCCAGTCCCCGATTCGCCTCGTACGAGGACCGTCGTATTGCTTTTAGCGACTTGAGCAATTTGCTCATAGACGGTTCGCATGGGGCCACTGGTACCGACAATATTTGAAAAGTCGTATCGTTCTTTGAGCTCAGCTTTGAGATTTGTATTTTCTTGGACCAGCTTTTGGCGTTCTATTGCTGTGACGCCATTAAGTGCGGATACGATGGCTTCAGACGCGTCCTTTAGACGAAGCGCCTGTCCCAGCATGCTTGCGACAATGCGGAATACTTGTAAGTCGTAATCGTAATTACGAGACTTCTCAAATTTTAGGTCGATATTTAATGTGCCGAGTGGCTTTTGGGCTCCTGGAATCGGCACAGAAATAAAGCTAGTTTCAGACCCGGAGCGCTGATTACGTGGCCCTGTCCGGTTCAAGAAAGTCGGCTCTTGACTTATCTGAGTCAGGACAATCGGTTTGCCGGTGTCAGCTACCTGCCCGGTAATACCTTCGCCAGCATTCCACTCAGCTCGGCGTTCTTTCCCGTCTATCCCACACGAAGCTTCAACCCGTAATCGGTTGGAATTCGGGTCGATGACAACGACTGTACTTCTCATTACTCCATAGTCATGGTCAAGTATGTCTAAAACTCGCTGCAGGCCCGCTCGGCTATTGGATTCGGTACTTAACGCTTGATTGATATTGGTCAGCATTCTCAGCGCCGAGGAATCAGCTGAAAAATTACCAGATTTTGTTATCGACATCGATAGTGTTTGTCGCTCGTTAACAGGCTTCACGATTTCCGAAAAACGCTTGCGAGCCGGTTTGAAGATTACAGTTGCTCAGTGTGCACCGTCGTTGTGTTTCTTCTTAAAGCGGCGCCGGAAGATTTGACGAGCCCATCAAGTGAGTGTCAATACCTCGAGCGGCACTCCTTCCTTCTGCGATTGCCCAAACGATAAGTGACTGACCGCGTTGCATATCACCAGCTGCAAACACAGACGGCTGACTCGTCATCCAGTTCGCGTCTCGCCACACGTTGCCACGCTCTGTTAGTTTGACGTCGAGTTCTGCAAGAAGCCCTTCACGTTCTGGCCCGACAAACCCCATTGCAAGTAGTACGAGATCGACGTCCATGTCGAATCCACTATCGGTTATTGGTTCAAACGACATACGGCCATCTTTAGGGCGAAGTTCTACTTTCGTGCCATGAAGTTTACTGACCCGTCCATCGATTCCTGAAAAACTATCGGTAGAAACTGAAAAGATACGCTCTCCGCCTTCTTCGTGAGCAGAAGAGACACGAAAGATGTGTGGCCATAAAGGCCAAGGGTTGTCAGGCCCGCGCATATCAGGAGGTTGTGGTAACAGCTCGAATTGTGCAACTGATCGGGCATTCTGACGATGTACGGTGCCGAGGCAGTCAGCCCCGGTATCCCCACCACCGATAATGACCACACGTTTATCAGTTGCCGTGATGGCTTCGTCTTCTGGGATAGATTCGCCCTCGTTACGCCGGTTTTGCTGGGTGAGATATTCCATGGCGAAGTGAACACCTTGGAGTTCTCGACCTGGCACCTTCAGGTCACGCGGTTGCCCCGCCCCCCCTGCCAAAAGGACAGCGTTGTATTCGTTTCTGATTTGTTCAGCTGAGATATCAACTCCAACGGTCGTGCCTGTTCTGAACGCCACTCCTTCTTCCTCCATTAGGGCAATGCGCCTATCAAGGAAGCGTTTTTCCATTTTAAATTCAGGGATGCCGTAACGTAGCAATCCACCAATCCGACCTGACTTTTCAAACACGGTCACAGTGTGTCCCACTCGATTTAATTGGTCAGCCGCGGCTAATCCAGCTGGCCCAGACCCAACAATTGCGACGGTTTTGTGTGTTCGCGTGGTCGGTGGCATCGGCGTGATCAACTTCTCGTCGAAAGCACGTTCGACAATGGCCAGTTCGATCGATTTAATCGTTACCGCGTCGCGGTCGATTGCAAGGACACAGGAGCCTTCGCAGGGCGCCGGGCAAAGTCGACCTGTCCATTCTGGGAAATTGTTGGTTTTGTGTAGTCGCTCAATGGCAGATTTCCATTTGTTTCGATAAACCAAATCGTTCCAGTCCGGAATGAGATTGCCAAGCGGGCACCCTTGATGACAGAACGGGATGCCGCAATCCATGCAGCGGGCACTTTGATCTCTAAGGTCATCTGTTTTGTACCGGAGATAGACTTCGTCCCAGTCAGACAGACGTTCAGAAATAGGCCGACTTGGTGGTTTTTGACGATCGATTTCAAGAAATGCTTTTAGTTTCCCCATCCGTTTTAATATCTCGTCTTTACTGTGCTCCGATTAGTTCAGAAAATTTTGGTTCTCGTGATTCAGCTCGGGCCTTCGCTTCGGCTTGAAGGACGCGTTTGTAGTCACGTGGCATGACCTTTACGAATTGTGAACGCGCTTCGTTCCACTGTGCTAACAGGCGTTGGCCGACGGTACTGCCAGTTAATTCGATGTGTCGGGTTAGTAGACGCTGCAGAAGCAGGTCGTCGTCATTAGCAACGGTTTCAAGATCTACCATGCCTAGATTACAGCGTTTTTTGAATGTCTGGTCTTGGTCAAGAACGTAGGCGATGCCACCACTCATTCCAGCTGCGAAGTTCCTTCCAGTCGGTCCAATTATCACGACGCATCCGCCCGTCATGTACTCGCAGCCGTGGTCGCCAATTGCTTCTACAACGGCATCGGCGCCACTATTACGAACTGCGAAGCGTTCACCAGCGATGCCGCGAACAAAAAGCTCACCACTCGTTGCTCCGTAGAGCGCAACATTGCCGATGATAATGTTGTGTTCGGCAGTGAAGGTGCTTTGCTTAGGTGGGTGGATAACGAGGTGACCGCCAGATAGACCCTTACCGAAATAGTCGTTTGCGTCTCCCTCCACTGTCATTGACACTCCACGGGGAACGAATGCGCCAAAGCTTTGGCCAGCGGACCCAGCGAATTTGATCTGGATCGTGTTATCGGGAAGTCCTTGAGCTCCCCACCGGCGAGAGATTTTTGAGCCGAGCATCGTTCCGACGGTCCGGTTTACGTTACGGATCGGTAGTTCTATTTCGATTGGTGTGCGGTGCTCAATAGCGTTCTGGCATTGTTCGATCAGTGCGGTGTCTAAGGCTTGGTCTAACCCGTGGTCTTGTGACTTCAGGCATCTTCGTCCGACGGAACTTGGAACGTCCGGTTGATGCAGAATCGTTGATAGATCAATCCCGTTCGCCTTCCAATGACTGACTGCTTGTCGCATATCGAGTCGATTGGATTGTCCGATCATCTCATCCATCGTTCGGAATCCAAGCTGGGCCATCAATTCGCGTATTTCTTCAGCGACGAAACGGAAATAGTTTTCCACAAATTCTGGTTTGCCAGTAAAGTGTTTTCGTAATTCTGGATTCTGCGTTGCTACGCCAACTGGACATGTGTCGAGATGGCACACGCGCATCATGATGCAACCAGAAACGACCAGTGGGGCGGTCGAAAAACCGTATTCTTCAGCCCCGAGAAGAGCGGCGATGACGACATCGCGCCCGGTTTTCATTTGGCCGTCTACCTGTACCACAATACGGTCTCGCAAATCGTTTAAAACTAGAACCTGTTGTGTTTCTGCGAGACCTAGTTCCCACGGCACACCAGCGTGTTTGAGGCTTGTGAGTGGAGATGCTCCCGTGCCGCCGTCGTGACCAGAAATTAAGACGACATCAGAGTGGGCCTTTGCAACACCGGCCGCCACTGTTCCAACACCAACTTCTGCGACGAGTTTTACGTGGACTCTGGCGTCTGGATTGGAGTTCTTTAAGTCATGAATGAGTTGCGCCAGATCTTCGATTGAGTAAATGTCGTGGTGTGGCGGAGGCGAAATAAGCCCTACTCCAGGTGTCGAATGACGGACTTCAGCGATCCATGGATAAACTTTAAAACCAGGTAGTTGCCCTCCTTCACCTGGCTTCGCACCTTGTGCCATCTTGATCTGCAAGTCATCGGCATTGACTAAATACTCACTTGTTACACCGAATCGACCGGATGCGACCTGTTTAATAGCGCTTCGTCGTAAGTCTCCATTCTCATCAGCCGTAAATCGTTTGGGGTTTTCGCCGCCTTCACCAGTATTTGATTTGCCCCCGAGCCGGTTCATGGCAATAGCAAGCGTTTCATGAGCCTCAGCACTAATTGACCCGTAAGACATCGCTCCAGTTGAGAATCTTTTGTAGATATTTTCGATTGGTTCCACTTCCTCAATGGGAATTGGATTATCCGTTCCGGTAAATTGGAGTAATCCACGGAGCGTCGCGTGCTGTTGGCTTTGGTCGTTTACCAGTTGGGCATACTCGCGATAGATTCCATACTGTCCACTTCGGCTTGCGTGCTGAAGTTTAAAGACGGTGTCGGGATTGAATAGGTGATACTCGCCATCTCGTCGCCATTGGTACTCGCCACCAGAGTCGAGCTCCTCATCTGGCCGACCACGCGCAGGAAACGCAAAAGCATGGCGTCGTTCGATTTCTTCTGCAATCGTTGTGATTCCAATGCCTCCAATGCGTGAAGCAGTCCACGTGAAATAGCGGTCAATAAATGACTTCTCAAGACCGACTGCTTCGAAGATTTGTGCTCCGCGATAACTCTGGAGTGTGGAGATGCCCATCTTAGACATCACCTTCAAGACACCTTTTGTGCATGCTGCAACGTAATGCTGCGTCGCTTGTTCTTCACTAAGGTCTTGGATTTCTCCGTCTAGTAAGAGTCCTCCGATCGTTTCAAATGCAAGGTACGGATTAATAACGGCGGCGCCATATCCCACAAGTAAAGCCATGTGGTGACATTCCCGTGCTTCACCGGTTTCTACAATTAGCGCGCACCGAGTACGGGAACCTTCACGCACTAAATGATGGTGAACGCCTGCGGTGGCGAGTAGAGCTGGTATCGGAGCCTGGTCTTGGCTGATACCGCGGTCAGATATTACTAATAGCGTCGCTCCGCTATCTACGGCGTTACTGGCTGCGTCGCAGAGGCTAGCCACCGCCTGCTCGAGACCTGAGGCGCCGGTGCTTGGATCGTAGACCATAGGCAACGTGGACGATTTAAAGGCGGGGTTGTCTAGGTCGCGTAGCGTTGCGAGTTCAGCGTTGGTTATAACTGGGTAATCGACTTTGATGTGATGACATGACGCCGCGTTCGGAGCCAATAAATTGCCCTCGGCCCCAAGCGTTGACCCCATGTCGGTCACAAGCTCTTCTCGGATTGCATCAAGCGGAGGATTTGTGACCTGTGCGAAAAGTTGTTTGAAATAGTCGTAAAGCAGTCTGGGCCGGTCAGAAAGCACAGCAAGAGCGGTATCGGTGCCCATCGACCCGATTGGCTCGGTTCCATTCTGAGCCATTGGGGCAATCAAAATTCGAAGATCTTCTTCGGTGTAACCGAATGCGCGCTGTCTTGTTAGAACCGTTTCTTGGTCGGACTGTTCTAAAACCGGCGTGGCCGGTAGGTCGCTAAGGTGTATAAGTTTCTGTTCTAGCCATTCCCTGTAAGGGTTTTCTTGAGCGAGTTCTCCCTTGATTTCATCGTCGTCAATGATCCGGCCTTGTTGCGTATCTACGAGGAAGATTCGGCCGGGGTGTAGTCGCTCCTTAATCAAAACATTTTCAGAGGGAATATCGAGGACGCCAACTTCCGATGCCATGATGACCATGTCGTCTTTGGTGACGTAGTAACGCGATGGCCGGAGCCCGTTGCGATCGAGAACAGCACCAATAACGCGGCCGTCAGTGAATGCGATCGATGCTGGTCCATCCCATGGTTCCATGAGAGCGGCGTGGTACTCGTAAAATGAGCGACGGGCTTGACTCATTGATTCATGGTTGCTCCATGGTTCAGGAATCATCATTAAGATTGCATGCGCAAGTGGCCGTCCGCTAAGCACGAGGAATTCCAGTACGTTGTCAAACGTAGCGGTGTCACTTTGGCCTTCTCTGATCAGTGGAAACAATTTCTGTAAATCGTCGGCGAATAAGTTTGATTTACACAGAGATTCTCGTGCGCGCATCCAGTTGATATTCCCGCGCAGTGTGTTGATTTCACCGTTGTGGGCGATATATCGATAAGGATGTGCCAGTGGCCATGATGGAAACGTATTGGTACTGAACCGTGAGTGAACAAGCGCAAGTGCTGATTCAACATCTGGGTCACTAAGATCGGGAAACATGCGCTCAATTTGGTCAGCAATTAGCATGCCCTTGTACACAATGGTGTTCGACGACAGACTCGCTATATAGAACATGTCAGGAGCGATCTGTTCGAGTGCACTGACTTCACGCGAGACACGTTTTCGAATGACGTACAGTTTTCTCTCGAAATGCAGATGTGCGTCGTTATGTGTCGCACTGCTGTTTTCGTGGCTGATGAAGATTTGCCGAATAAGCGGTTCACCACTTCTCGCGGTTGCTCCGAGGTGAGAATCATCGGTTGGTACATCTCGCCAGCCCAGGAGGGTCTGGCCTTCGTCCTTGATTACTTCGGAAAAGATTTTTTCTATTTGCTGTTGTGCCGAATCCGATTACTGCGGTTTTCTTTGCAAGGAATTTGTGAGGAAGTTGCAGGAGAATGCCCGCACCATCCCCGGTGTTTGTTTCACAGCCACAGGCTCCCCGGTGGAGCAGATTAATGCCAATTTCAAATGCTTGTCTGACGAGTTTGTGAGATTTTTTGCCTTTAATATTTACGATAAACCCCACGCCGCACGAATCGTGTTCGAAACTTGCGTCATAAAGCCCGGTTGCGTTTTTTTTGTTGTTCTTCATATCTAGTGATTCTTGTTGGATCTATTTCATATTCAAGCTTGCGGTTGCGAGGGTTCTTCCTTTGTGAGGTTTTGATCGCGAGAAGGATTCTTTGCGGTGACAGGTCTCGCCGTTTCTGTATTTACTCGACTAAGTAACTTTATGAACGCAGTAACTGCCGGATTAAGGCGCCGTTTTCGCCTATGGACAATACTTAGTGGTCGTACAAACGGCGCCTCACCGTCAAGTGTATCTAGGGCAACCGAAACGAGGCTTCGTCGTTTTACCTCTCGCCGTACCGTTTGTTCTGGCACAATCGCTATTCCGGCGCCATCTTCCACGGCCTCCTTGATGTTTTCTATGTTGTCGAATTCGGCAACAATCTTGACGTCTGCTCTGTGACGACGAAGATATCGGTCCAGTTCACGACGGACCGGTAATTGTCGATCAAATGTGACGATTGATTCGCCACTAAGTTCCCAGGGACCAACTGCCGCAGTTCGCCGCGAAAATTTGTGTGATGGCAGGCAGGTCACTACCATCGTTTGTTGCTGCCACGGAACAGCTGAGATGTCTCTCCGCGGTGCAGCAAAAGCAATTAGTCCGAGGTCTGACTGGTCATTTTGAATGCGCGTGTAAATTTCATCTGGGTGCATATACTCAAGTTGGACTGTCGCCCCTGGCACCGTTGTTTGAAATTCTTCGACGTAGCGACTGAGGTCTGGCAGTCGGATCGAATATATAGATGCGAGGTTGATCGTGTAGCCGGACGGTTCTTGGTGTCGTTGAACAGATTCTTCTAGTTCGTAATACCGCTCAACGATTTCTTGGCAGCCTTTGAAAAAGATCTTGCCCTCCTCCGTCAACAACCAAGGTCGTTTCGAACGATCAATAAGTTGAACTTGGAGACGTTTTTCTAGCTGGCGTACGGTTTGGCTTGCTGCAGACTGGCTAACCGAATTTGCAGCCGCACCGCGAGAAAAACTCTGAAACCTGACCACGTCACAGAATATTCTTAATGCCTCAAAATTCATGGGGAGGGACACTTTACTCACAAGTTAATCTAATGGCAAGCATTTGCTATATTAGTAAATCTTATAATTATCGGGGGCTTTTTTAAAACTGAGCCGGCTGATATTTGAAAAGATATTAATTGTTTAAATAAAAGGACTTAGCCGAATTGAGTTTTTCTTTTGTCAATCAGCCGAAGACCATGACCTATCGTAATTTTGATTCTCTGTTTACGACGTCAGGTTTTCTAAGAGCTTTTCTAAAGGTAGGCAAGCCTGCGGTGTAATCGAAAAGGTTGGTTGGGGTCCTTTGGTCTGAGAGCTGATTTTGACCGACTTAGTTCCGTGCAGGTGTTCACCAAATTCTTGAAGCACCTTCTCGACGGCTCCGACCATTTCGGGCGTATTTGGAGCGAGCAAGCGATCATTGGGGCTAAAAACAAGCTTGTTTGTTTGAAATGTAAAGTTGTCGTTCTCCCCCATTGCATCCGAGTCGGACTCCAGCATCTTG
>CAZWKO010000001.1:27989-37946 GCA_964634925.1 uncultured Vicinamibacteraceae bacterium | reverse complement strand
CACTTGTTGGTGGGATGGCACTTTTTCAGCAACAGGCCGCGCTTGCAGTGACGGCTGGAGATTTGTCGCAATTATTTCCCGTAGCACCACTAGCGGGTCAGATGATTTTCGCTGTTGCGTGGTTCGTAGTGGGTACGGTTGGCCTGATAGTGCAGAGTAAAGGCGGAGTTGGGCCGGCAAGACCACATGCCCAGAAGCACCAGAAATGATACGATTTCTGGCTGGCAGTGTTCCTCAGTAGCTCAATTGGCAGAGCATTCGGCTGTTAACCGAAGGGTTGTTGGTTCGAGTCCAACCTGAGGAGCCAATCCTAACTCCTGGCATTTTGACGCGGAACCGCTCACTGCCTGGTCTTTGCCGTCTGAATAAGTGAAAACCCATTTTTGGTAGTGTTCTGCAAGGATACCTTTGCCGACAAAGATGACAACCAGTACGCAATTGGCTCGGAAGGTTGGTGCCGAGTTCGTTGGAACGTTCGGGCTGGTGTTTTTTGGGTGTGGTGCGGTGATGGTCGATGTTACCTCCGGTGGAAGTGTGACCCATGTTGGTATTGCGTTGACATTCGGCCTTACTGTGATGGCGATGGTCTATGCGACAGGCCATATTTCCGGAGCGCATCTCAATCCGGCCGTCACTGTGGCGTTTGCGATGACGAAGCGGTTTGCGTGGCGGCAGGTGCCGTTCTATGTGGCAGGTCAATTGGCTGCAGCGGTGGCAGCGAGCGTACTTCTGCTGAACATTCTGGGTCCTGTTGCGGGGCTCGGCTCGACGATTCCTTCGGGAAGCCTCATGCAATCGGTTTTGTTAGAGAGCGTTCTGACATTTTTCTTGATGTTTGTCATCGCGGCTGTTGCGACCGACAGCCGGGCAGTCGGGGATATGGCGGGCTGGGCGATTGGTGGGACTGTAGCGCTCGCAGCCAGCTTCGGTGGGCCGGTGTCTGGCGCGTCCATGAATCCGGCGCGTTCATTGGGTCCTGCGTTGGTTGCTGGTCATATGGACCAGGTGTGGATTTACGTTATCGGGCCACTTATTGGGGCGACCGCGGGTGCCTGCGTCTATCAGTTGTTACGGTGTGGCGGCGACGAAAAAACTGCCGAGGGCTGTTGCTAAACGGTTTGTGACTAGGAGCCGTAGGCGAATTCAAGGATGGAGCCTGGGTTAGCCAGTTCGCGCGTTGACATTCCGTTATCGTCTCTCGTTGGCCCCACGTTGTCGGTGACAAGGTAGAAGGCCTTCCCATCCGGTCGAATGGCGATATCACGATACCGGTTTGTAGATTTGAAAATGAGTGTCGGCGTTCCAATAATCTGATCATGCGTCGCGTTGAGAGCAACGCGGTAGACGCCACCTCTCGTCAAGCTGGCGAGTAGCAGCGAGTCTGACCATCCCGGTACGCCACTGGATTTGCTGTAGATGTCGAGACCGGACGCGGCAACTGTGGCGGCGCCATTGGCACCGAAGTCATAGTCGTTACTGACGGAAAAAAACGTCACGAGTGGTGGACGAAAGTCAGGATGTTGCCATGCCGTTTCTTGTTGACTGGGAACGGAGTCCGGTGGTTGGCGGACATTGGGCAAGTCTTCACATGCCGTTGGTGCAGACTCTGACCAATTTGCGTATACGTAGGCTTCATTGTCTTGATAGCCGGCAATTTCTGGCCACCCATAACTTTTGCCAGCCTCAATGCGGTTAATTTCATCATCGGTACTCGGGCCGTGTTCGGCTTCGAAGAGTTGTCCATCCGCGTCGAACACGAGTCCTTGTGGATTACGGTGTCCGTAGCTATAGATGTGGCTTTGAACACCATTGATTGTTGGGTTGTCGTCAGGAATTGAGCCATCGAGATTGAGTCGCAGTATTTTCCCCTGATATTTTGTCCAATCTGACCGGGCTATTTCATCTGCGGAAGGGGGCACTTGAGCCAGAATGGGATTGCAGCGATTCCGTTGCCAGTTGCCGCCTTGATCGCCGATTGAAAAATAGAGCTTTTGATCAGGTCCCAAGATTAAACGCCCTCCTAGGTGGTCATCGTGTGCTGGGAGTTCGGAGATGAGGTCGATTGGGGCCCCGAGAGTTTTCTGCTCTGGGTTATACGTATAGCGTTGAATTTTTGCACGGACGTCGACGCCGTCACTAGGGTCAGTGTCATAGTTCCACCCCACGTACACGAAATCATGGTCAGTTCCACTTAGTAAATCCGGGTGGAGCGCCATACCTAGGACACCATCTTGGAGAACGGCTTGATAGGCATCGGGGAATTCAACGGCAACGGTCTGAGAACCGTCATCAGGATTGACACGGAGAATACGTTTGCCGACGCGCTCGGTCACCCAGAGATGATCGTCAGGCCCCCAGATGACTTCCCAAGGAAAATTGAGGTCCGATGTAACCACGCGCTTGGTGAATGTCGGCGCGTCGTCGGTTGCGATAGGTTCCTGTGCTGAAACGTCACCAGTCGTCGATAAACATACGACCCCGATAGTGATTGCTGTTGCACTTCGGAACATCATGAAGTTCTCCTGTTTGCGGTAAGCCGAACCGATTCTGATCGAGTGGTATCTGGTCGCGATATTTCGGTAAACCGGCAGTGTTGCCGTTTAGTGTTCATCAGAGCCATAGGGAAACGATAATACTCAAACGCAAGTATCTATAATGCAGTAGTCTGGACGTCATTAACGAAACTTTCTTTTGCTAAAGCGGTATCAGCGATGCGGTACAAATATCTTCCACAGTTTGCGATCTTGATTGCGCTGATGATTTCCGTGCTGATGAGTAGTTCTCTCGGGGCGCAGACGGCGATGCATTCGATTGTTGTTGAGAGCCCGACTATGTCTAGCGGTGAGACGATGCCCCGCGTGTATACGCCGGATGGCAGAAATCTATCGCCGCCGTTAACGTGGACAAATCTCCCCGAAGGGACTCGTGAAATTGCGGTGATTTGCGCTGATTTTGGTGCCGGTAATCCTCCGCCGTGGGTTCATTGGATTATTTACGGCATTCCGGCAACAGCTCGCGGTTTGCCGGAAGGGTTGCCGATTCAACCCGGACAAGTGATGCCTGATGATGTTGCCGGATCGATTCAGGGTCACAACGGATGGCGAAGACCCTATTATCGAGGTCCAGCACCGCCCAGAGGCACGCCCCATCTTTATCACTTTACGGTGTACGCCCTTGATGAGGAGCTTGGCCTTGGACCTCGTTTGACTCGGGAGGACCTTCTTGAAGCGATGGACGGTCATATCATCGGTCGAGGGGAATTGGTTCCAGTGTATGAACGATTTGGCTCGCCGGGGTAACGCGTGTCGCGAAAAGAAGGGTGAGATAAGTCATGGCCGTTAATCGTACGAAACGCAAAGACCAAACAATGGGGATGACTCGGCGAGAGTTGTTGCGCAGCGCCGGGGTGAGTGCGGCGGTTGGTGCGTCGACATTAGGTGGTGTCACGTCGTATGCCAAGACTGCGCAGCAGTCCGAAAATGTGACGGAGTCCACTGAAGCGTACGAGCAGCTAACAGCAGAAGAAAGTCAGTTACTAGAGGCTATCGCTGACCACCTAATTCCGTCGGATGACACTGGCCCTGGGGCACTAGACGCAAATGCCGTTCGCTATATTGATCGAGCGTTGGGTGGGGCTCTGTCAGATTCACTGGACGCCTATCGCGCGGGCCTTGCAGCCTTTCAACGTTATTGCCGTTCTTCGCGGGGCAATGATTTTATGGAGTTGCCTCACAACGATCGGATTTCCGCGTTGATCGACGTAGAGACGGGTGCAGCAACTGGCGCGGGCGCTGGGTTTGTGGGTAGTTCTGCCGCGTTTTTCAGCATGGTTCGCGGGCATGTACTTCAAGGGACGTTTGGTGATCCTTACTACGGTGGTAATAAAAATTTTGTTGGTTGGGATCTGATCGGCTATCCCGGCGTGCGAACAGCGGTCACAGAGAACGATCAGCAGCGACTTGAAGCTGGCGAGTTGCGCCCATATCGTCGGTCTGCGTACGGCTGGGAGGAGTTTGACAAAGCTACGGTCAGCGCTGCAAGAAAAGGACTGCGCCATGCCGACTAGATTGCCGGGGACAGACGTCGTTATCGTCGGACTTGGTGCAGCAGGTGGCGTGGCGGCGCTCCCATTGGCTGAGTCTGGACTCTCCGTGGTGGGTTTGGAAGCAGGAAGTCGTCTTACGCGAAAAGACTTTGCCCCGGATGAACTGCGCAACAACATGCGAGCTTGGCCGTTCACCGTACAGAAGACGCAGCGTGAAATTCCGACGGTGCGTCCCAACCAATTGACGCCGTCTACCCAGGGGGCGATTCACCCAATGATGAATGGAGTTGGTGGTACGTCACTCCATTACTGGGCGCAGAGTTGGCGCTTGAACCCATGGGATTTTAAGGTCGTTAGTGAGATACGACAGCGATACGGGGCTTCGAGAATTCCGGAAGGGTCAACCGTTGAAGATTGGCCGTTTGGCTACGAGGAACTGGAACCGTACTACGACCGTGTAGAACGAGAGATTGGGGTGTCGGGACAGGCAGGGAACATTAACGGAACAATTGACAGTCGAGGAAATCCGTTTGAGGGAGCGCGAGCTGACGCCTATCCCATGGAGCCACTTCGCTGGACGGGATTTATCGAACAAATGGCAGATGCGGCACAGAGTCTTGGGTGGGACCCGTTTCCTGGTCCTGCTGCCGTGAACACGCGAACCTACCAAGAACGAGCATGCTGCATGTACCACGGGTTTTGCAATCGTGGAGGGTGTCACGTTGACGCAAAGAATTCGACGGCCGTAACGACGATTCCCAGAGCAGAAGCGACGGGGAACCTCAAAGTGGTATCCCATGCACATGTAACAGATGTAGATGTCGATCGGGACGGGCGCGTCACAGGAGTGACCTATCTGCAAGGTGGCGAGGAGTTTTTTCAGCCGGCAAAGTTTGTATTGCTAGCCAGTTACACTTACGAAAATGTCCGTCTCTTGTTGCGTTCGACATCCAGGGCGTACCCGATTGGTCTATCCAATAATCACGCACAAGTTGGGCGGCATTATTTTAGCCACCATCAAGGCGCATCAGTGTCGGCGTTGTTTCCATTTAATTTGAATGCTTGGTACGGGCTGCCGGCTCAAGGTGTTGCTGTGGATAATTGGGCGGATGACAATTTTGACCATGCCGATCTTGATTTTGTCGGTGGCGGGAATCTCTGGGTGTATTCCGATCGTCGCCCCATCGGTGCCGCGGGTATGAATACATTTGGCTTGGTTCCGAACTGGGGATCAGCCTGGAAAGCATTTATTGCGAAAAATGCTGACCGCTCAAATACCGCGTACATCCAAAAAACGACATTGCCGTATGAGTCGAACTATCTGGATCTTGACCCTGTCGTCAAAGACCCGTTTGGTCATCCGGTGATTCGCATTACGGCTGAGTACAAGCAAAACGAGTTGGCGGTTGCTGAGTTTATGCAAGAGAAAATGGAGCAGTGGTACCGTGAGGCAGGGGCGACTGAGATCGTACGTGGAGGGCTTGGCCGTACCATGGGGGTGTCGACGCACGCTTATGGAGGGACACGTATGGGGGACAATGCGGAAACGAACGTTGTGAATCGCTTTGGTGTTTCTCATGAAGTGCCAAATCTCGGGATTGCTGGTGCCTCAGTGATGGGCACGAGTGGTGCGCGCAATCCGACACTAACGGCGCAGGCGCTCTCTTGGCGAACGGCTCAGCATATTGTTGACCAGTGGTCGACGCTGGCGGACTAACTGTTACTGCGGTAGATTATGAGTCGAGTGGCCGGTTTGTTGTGCCGAGCTACGAGGCAGTCAAGGTGCTGCTTGTGGCTGACTGGTAATGGGGCGATGTTCGACCCAGTCCTGCCGTACGTGTTGTCTGATAGTCCGAAAGAACGCACGTAGGTCAAGCTCTAAATCAATCTGCGTTGGCATCCACAAATTGTCTGAGATTCGGTCGAAATCCATTTGGCCAGTCGCATGGCGGAGTGTGGCGACTAAGCCCCAGAAATACTTGAATGGTTCCTGCATTTCAAATGAGACTCGTGCGACACCATAATCATCTTGTGCAATCCACAAAGAGCCCGTGGAGCGATTGAGGGCCTTATCCATTCTCCGCCGGTCTGGTAGTTTCCCCTCACGAGGTGTGAATTCAAGTACCCAGCAGTCGTGTCCTCGTAGTGATTCTGTTCCGGCGAGCCGTGTGTCATACCGATC
This sequence comes from uncultured Vicinamibacteraceae bacterium, assembly GCA_964634925.1. GTDB lineage: Bacteria > Acidobacteriota > Vicinamibacteria > Vicinamibacterales > UBA8438 > DTWD01. The sequence continues at coordinate 31,719 of CAZWKO010000001.1, read as the reverse complement.
CATCAGTTCACGGTCGAACCCGATATCCATCTCATTGGGTTCATAGGTCTCACCGCGTGCCCGGTGTTCCCGAGCTTCTCGAACGAAGTCAGTCTTTCTTTTGTGTTGCTCGCGCAGCGCGTCTTCATCGAGCGCTTCACCGTCACGTTCGATTAGTTCTTCGTAGAGTAGTTCTTCAAGAGGATATTGATGGAACTTGGCTGTTTTCGTTTCAGTGACAAGGCCCTCGTCGTCGAGTCCATGGGAAGTTGAGTCCACAATGTATTGAAACGTGAGTTCATGGCCCTCTTCTTCTTGTACCGCAGCGCGTTCTAGCGCGCGCGACAGAATATCCTCCGCCGATAGGTCGACAGCTTTATTTGGGTCATCAGAGACCTGCGCATTAATAAGTGTTGTTGCGCCAAGTAATAATGTCGCGCTAGCTAGCAGGGATAACAGTGAACGTGTCATCATTCTTACTACCAACTGTAAGGTCTTACGGAAGTTCATGCCACCGACGCAGTCAAATATTCAGGCCGACGAGAACGCGCTCCACGGATATGCACTGCTGGTTCGAAGCGTGATTGGTGGAGCGTTGATGGGATTGGCCAATCTCGTCCCCGGTATTTCAGGGGGTACGATGCTGCTCGCCGTCGGTGTCTACCCGCAATTTATTAGCGGTGTTGCTGAAATTTCAACGTTTTCATTTCGGCCGCGCGTGATTCTGATGCTCGGGACGGTCGTTGCGGCCGCGGTTTTTGCCATTGTTGGATTTGCTCGGCTGATTGCGATGGCCCTCGATCAGTTTGAGTGGGGCATGTACAGCTTGTTTATTGGTCTGACCTTGGGAGGAATTCCCCTTATATGGCGCACGCTGAGGCCGGCTGACCGTGTGTCGATGATTAGTGCTTTGGTCGCAGTTCTGTTGATGGCACTGTTGGCAACTCTTGATCCCGATCGGCTCGGTGGTTCTGGGGAACCTGGTTTTGCAAGCTACACCATGCTTGTCGTTGCAGGTTGTTCTGGTGGGGCAGCGATGATCTTGCCGGGGTTGTCTGGGGCCTATCTTTTACTCATTTTGGGTCAGTACCGCACTATCGTTGATGCTGTTGCATTTGCCGGGGACGCTGTTAGCGCCGGCACGTGGGCGCTCGCGTTTCAGTCCTTTCATGTTTTGATCCCGGTGGGTCTTGGTGTGGTGGTTGGCGTTGTGGGTGTGAGTAATTTGATGAAAATGCTCCTTGCGAACTACCAACGCGCGACACTCGGATTTTTGCTGGGGCTACTGGTTGGTGCTGTGATTGGGTTGTGGCCGTTTACGCAGGCGGTTCTGCCGCAGCTCGGTGACGTCGTGCGCGGCGTGGAACTTATTACGCCTGACATGGTTGAGGCTGTAGACCCTCGTTACTATCGGCGCGTAGCGGTGATTCCATCATTTTGGCAGTTGAGTGTTGGTGTTGGTTTGGCGCTGATTGGGTTCGGGGTGTCGTGGGGTATTTCCCGAGTAGGTGAGTAATTCGATCAATGGCATGCCCAACAGTGGCGGTAGTCGTTCCGTGTCGTAACGAAAAAAAATTTATTAGTGCGTGTCTTGACGCTCTGATCACCCAAACTTATCCAGCGTCCTTGGTCGAGATTGTGATTGCTGATGGCGATAGCACGGACGGTACTCTCAACATCGTCGAACACTATTCCGCGAGCAATGAACGCATCCATGTAGTACGGAACATTAAGCAATCAGCGGCATCCGGACTTAACTGTGCGATTAGTTCGACAAGAGCACAGGTAATTATCCGGGTTGATGCGCACTCAGTAGTCAAGGATGACTTTATTGCACAGAGCGTGAAATTGTTACAAGGCCACCCTGAAGCCTGGTGTGTCGGGGGGCCGATTGTACATGTTGGTGAAGGGGCAATGGGACGGGCGGTTGCGATGGCGATGGCACATCCATTTGGTGTCGGAAATGCGAAACATCGGTTTGCCGATTATGAAGGCTATGCAGAAGCGGCCGCCACGCCGGTATTCTGGCGTTCGACCCTAGAGGAGCTTGGGTTGTTTGATGAAGAATTTGTGCGAAATGAAGATGACGACCTAAATCTAAGGATTGCCGCACAGGGCGGTGTGACGTATGTGTCTCCGGTTGTTAGCTGTAAGTATTGGGTTCGAGCGCAATGGAGTGCATTGTTCCAACAGTATCTGCAGTATGGGTATTGGAAACTCAAAGTTGTACGAAAACACCGGCGGCCAGTTTCCTTACGGATGTTTGCGCCGTTGCTGCTTGTGATCACCGTTGTAGCGAGCATGGCCAGTTGGGGCTTGGGATCAGTAGTGAGTGTTCGTGCTCTGGCGGCGCCGCTCGTGGTCTATAGCATTGCGATGGGCATCGCTGTGGTTTCAGCGGGGCGAGGTCAACCATTCGGAAAACTTGTTCGATTGGCTGGCGCGTTTGTCGCGATGCACTTCGGCTATGGCATTGGATTTGGGTACGCGCTTGTTCGATGGTGCCTCGGATTGTCAGATCATGTGCCCCCGCGAATGACGGTGTTGACGCGATAAGTAAGTTGTGACTAATCGGTACTCTCATTTCGACGCAGCTCATGCTTACACGCTTCAAAAGCGTGAACACGGTGTACTTCGAATACTCCGTCGCATCGGAATGACCAACTTGGATGTGTGCAAGATTTTGGAGGTAGGTTGTGGGGATGGGTTCTGGCTTTCCGAATTCGTAAAGTGGGGCGCAGATCCAAAAAATATTACGGGAATCGATATTGACCAAGACCGTGTGGATGAAGCGAGAAATCGTGTGCCGGCCACGCTGAATGTTGATTACGGGAATGGAGCATCATTGCCGTATCCGGATAATAGCTTTGATATTGTGCTGCAATCGACGGTCTTCACGTCTTTACTGGATTCGCATATGCGGCAGCGCGTGGCGAATGAAATGAAAAGAGTAGTGACTGTTGATGGCGTAATCCTTTGGTATGACTTTCACGTTAACAATCCCAAGAATCTTCATGTTCGCCGAGTGGGACATGGCGAGCTGAGGCAATTGTTTTCAGGGTGTGAGATTCGTGCAGAGCGGATTACTCTTGCGCCTCCGCTTGCGAGATTCTTCGCGCCTTGGTCAGCTGCGCTCTGTGCTTTTTTGGAAATATTTCCTTTCTTACGCACGCATTACCTCGCTACCATTCGTAAGGTCCCTTCGGAGTAGCAGATTTTTATCATGAGAAAGCGTGCCATTGACATTGTCATTTCGATGATTGGTCTGGTCGGCCTCGCACCAATGTTTGTCATTGTGGCTGTAGCGATCAAACTTGATTCTGCGGGGCCAATTTTTTTTCGGCAGGAGCGTATGGGCCGTGGACTCGACCCTTTTCGCATTATTAAGTTCAGGACCATGACCTCAGAGATGACAAACACGACATCGTCTCTTGCGATTGTGAGCAGCGCACGGATTACACGGATCGGTCGTTGGTTGCGTAACTTAAAGATTGATGAACTGCCACAACTAGTGTATGTTCTTAAAGGGGATATGTCGTTGGTTGGTCCTCGTCCAGAGCTGCGACGGTACGTCGAGTTGTGGCGGCATGAGTATGAAATGTTACTAGCCGTTCGTCCTGGGATGACGGATCCTGCGTCTCTCGCGTACCATGATGAGGCACGCCGTCTCGCGCACGCGAAAGATCCAGAGAAGGAATACGTAACGAAGATTCTTCCGGCAAAGATTCGGTTGTCGCGGCAGTATGTTGCC
>CAZWKO010000001.1:0-27979 GCA_964634925.1 uncultured Vicinamibacteraceae bacterium | reverse complement strand
TATCAACTATTTGTGAAGATTCAATGATTCTTCTTCGAACGCTTTGTCTGTTAGGGCGCATGTGCACTTCAAGAGAGAGGAAAGATGGTCGAGATGTGTCGATTAGAGAGCCCCTTGTTTCTTAGAGATATGCGTCTTCCTGTCCATGTTCTTACCGTGGTTTGGCTTACGGCGGTTACATTGGGGTTGGCCAACACAGGTTTTGCGCAAGATTCAGAGTTTGTGTCGCGTGGGACGATTCACGCTGGTGCCACGCAGATGGTTGCGCAGGACACGCGACTGGCGGTGGCTGATGCCCAGAAGCTCACAATTTTCGATATTTCAGACCCCGAGGTTCCGGCGGTCATTAGTCAGTATGAGTTTGCTGACAACATCCTTGGTTTGGCTATGAACCGAGATGCGGTCTATGTCGCGAATGGGCATGAAGGATTTCAAAGACTTGATGTGTCAAATCCGTTTGTGCCGGTTGTCAGCGGGGGTTCGCCCACCCGTGGACAGGCGAATGCGATTGCCGTTATTGGGCCTCATGCATTCGTGGCAGACAATTCTGTTGGGTTTGATGTTGTGCGCGTCATTAATGACGTCGCGCGAGTCGGGGAGTATTTAGCGATTGGTTTTCCTCGCAGTATTGCCGCGGCGGGTAATTTTGTTTACCTCGTTGATCAGCCGGAAGGATTGATCGTTTTCGATATCACGACACCCGAAAGCCCAGAGCCCATTGGCCAACTACCGCTCGGCGGTACTCGCTCTCGTGTTTTCGTTCCGCAATGGCTCCCAGGTCTGGCGGTTCCTACAGTCATCTGTGTCGCGAGTGGACGTGACGGTCTGCAAGTTGTGGATGTGTCGGACCCGACTGTTCCCACAATTACGGCCCAAGTTCCAACTAGTGGCCAACCAAGAGGTGTTGTTCTTCGCGAGCAGGAAGTGTTTGTTCTCAGTGAGGCAGCCCTGGAGGTTTTTGATCTATCAGACCCAATACAGCCGGTCCGAGTCGCGAGTCACAACGTAGGAACATTTGCCGGTGCCATGGCGGTCAATGACGAACTGATATTTGTTGCTGTTGCTGACGAGATCCTGATCTTTTCACGTTCCTAATTTATTGATTGGCGATACGGTAGACCGCCTCACTTGTTCGAATAATGAGGCTGTCGTTAAGGACGGCCGGCGTGGCCATCGTAAACTCGTCGAGTTCATTTTCTCCGATCACTTGAAATTCAGGTCCTGCCTCAATCACGTAGGTCGTCCCACGTTCGCTTAATGCAAAAATCTTTCCGTTGTAGGCCCATGGAGATGCTGTAAACCCTTCTCCGACCGTGATCCGCTGTCGGCCATAGATTTCTTCTCCAGTACGTGCGTTGTGGGCCGTCAACATGCCGCGATCGAGGAGTGTGTAGTAATAATCACCGTACACCAGTGGCGATGGGTGATAGGAGCCACCTTGGTCAAGTGACCACGCAACGTAGTTATTTGAAGAGGTGCCATCAGCAAGAGAAATGTCGCCTGATGCTCCGGGACGGATTGCATAGACCGGTCTGAAAAAATCTCCAATGTACCCTGACTCTATGTAAAGCAAGCCGTGTGCGGTGATAGGAGTTGGAATCACGATTGACGACATACCAGACAATTCCCAAAGTAGGTTGCCGTCGAGGTCGTAGGAACGGACCTTATCGGTACCGAGGGTGACGATCTCTGTCCGTTGCTCGTGCTCCCAAATGTATGGAGTGGCCCAATTTGAGCCTTCGTCTCGGTCGGTGCGCCATACCTCTGCGCCGGTTTCGCTGCTCAGCGCGGCAATGTATGACTGTTCCTCATTATCCACAACCATGTAAAGTCGGCCATCATGGATGACCGGAGACCCAGCTGTTCCCCAGCCGTTTCGTGTTTGTAATGCTGGTAAGTCACGCGACCAGAGGACCGTGCCTGATAAGTCGAGCGCGTAGATCCCGACATTGCCAAAAGTCACATACAACCGTTCGCCGTCTGTCACCGGCGTTTCTGAGGCAAAGGTATTTTTTACATGATGTGATGACTCGGGTACGCCAGCATGGATTTCTGTCGTCCAACGAGTGCTGCCGGTTTCCAGATCGAGCGCGTAAACGACCCAGTGGTGGATGTCTCCTGGTACGTCTCGTTCGCCTCCGCCATACCAACCGCCCTCTGGAAATTCCACGTCCCCATCACTCACGACGGTTGTGAACACAATGAGGTCATTCGTAATGACCGGCGAACTCCATCCAAGGCCAGGGATTTCGGTCCTCCAAGCCACGTTGTTCGAGCGAGACCAGGTTTCGGGAAGTTCTTGGTTGTCTGCGACGACGCCACTTGCATCAGGGCCACGGAACTGTGGCCAGTGTTGGCCAACCGCACTACTCGGCAGAATCAGCATTTGTAAAAGGAAGATTCCGCCTATATAGAAGCTGAGTGTTTCACGAGTCCGCATGTTTGTATCTCCCGAATCTGTCTGACTTAATGTTTATGGTTTGACGCGCCTACGAGATTACACGGCTCAAGATCATAGAATTTTCGTGCACCGAGGGTCGATAGCTAAGTTTGGAGGGGTGTTTGGGTGTGGGAAGGCTTGTGTACTCTGATGCCATGTGAAATGCTCAACTTTCTGAGAATAAGCTACAGGCTTCATTCGGGAATGTCGCGAGGAGGAACCATGAGTGGACGGGTCACATCGAAACTAATCGGCGCAGTGGCGGTTCTTGCAATGGCGAGTTGTGCTCCTGCAGACGATAGTCAGACTGGGCTTCAGATCGATGCCGATGACATCGGTGGCGTTGTTACAAGTGCGGCTGGTCTGGAAGCGGGTGTCTGGGTTATTGCTGAGACAACGGACCTGCCGACTCGCTTTATACGGATTGTTTCGACTGATGATGACGGACAGTATGTGCTTCCGGATTTGCCTGAGGCGACGTACCAGGTGTTCGTGCGCGGTTATGGACTTGTCGATTCTGACCGAGTTGCTGGGACGCCAGGACAGATGTTGAATCTTGATGCCGTGGTAGCGCCTGATGCAGTCGCGGCGGCACAGGTGTATCCCGCAGCTTGGTGGTTGTCGATGATGGAGCTTCCGGAGGGTGACCTGTCACATCAGGAACTCGGAAGTTCGGTAACTGGCTGCATGAATTGCCATCAGGTCGGGAATAAGGCCACTCGCGAAATTCTTCCTGGGATTCTGCGCGAATCTGATTCACATTTTGATGCATGGGACCAGCGTGTCCAGATGGGCCCGATGGGTGCCGGTATGAATGGTATGTATCGTCGACTCGGACCGCAGCGAGAAATGTTTGCGGATTGGACGGATCGGATTGCATCGGGTGAAGGACCGACACAGATACCTCCTCGACCGATGGGGATCGAGAGAAACATCGTTGTAACGTTGTGGGATTGGGGAACTGAAACGGATGGTCGAACAGACAGTACGCCGTCGGATGTACGTGACGCGACAGTGAACGCAAATGGTCTTATTTATGGGGTTGTGCAGCCGAGCGATATTCTCGCGGTTTTGGATCCGGTTGAGCATCGAGCGACGAACATCACGATTCCATCGGACGCTCCACCTATTCTGTCCGAGACGCCGACTTCTCCGTACTATGGTGACGAGCCGATTTGGGCGAGACGATCTGACCCGAGAAGCGTCGCGATGGATGGTGCGGGAAAAGTTTGGCTGACGGGACGGGTGCGTGGCGCAGACGAACAGCCAATCTATTGTACTGATGCTGGGAACGCGTTCGCAGATTATTTTCCAATTGAACGTGGTACGAGACAGGCATTTAAGTATGACCCTGAAACGGAAGAATTTAGCGAAATCGACACGTGTTTTTCAGCCGATCACAATCAACTTGGTGAGGACGAACGGTTCTATTACGGATTTAGAGACGGTGTCGGGTGGATAGATGTTGAGATTTGGGAGGAAACCCAAGACGCGGAGGCAGCACAGGGTTGGTGTCCAACCGTTCTGGATACGAATGGTGATGGGGTGATTTCTCAAGGATGGACTGAACCGGATGAGTCAGTTGATCCAGCACTAGATCATCGAATCGCCTATGGATGTTACTCGCCCGCCTACAACAAGGCTGACGGTACCGTGTGGTGTTCTGATAACGGCCGCGATGACAATACCTTGATGCGTCTCCAGCTTGGAGACAATCCACCAGAGTCATGTATCGCAGAGGTCTATATGCCTCCTCCGAGTATTCAAAATCCATCTCCGTATGGCAGTGGAGGTTTGCACATTACGAGTGACGGACTTGTTTGGCAGGATTGGCGGGGTAGTGGCCATTTCGCGTCCTTTGACCGAAGTGTATGCACAGTCACAAATGGTCCTGAAGCGACAGGCCAAAGCTGTCCGGAAGGTTGGTCGTTCTACCGGATGGACAAGCCTACCTATGCAAATGCGGAGACGCCGATTAATTCTGATGAGAGTTACCTGACGCAGATCGACCACCATGACGTGTTGGGTTTAGGACCTGAAACACCTGTGTACGGAGTGGTGAATACTGATTCGCTAGAGGTCTTCGTCCCAGAGACTCAGGAATTTGTCACATTGCGAGTGCCGTACCCGATGGGATTCTTTTCCCGGTCCTCGGTTGGGCGTATTGATGACCCAAGTGCAGGATGGAAGGGAAAGGGGCTTTGGTCTAGCTACTCGAATTATGCGGCATGGCACTTGGAGGGAGGCCCTGGCACGCTCCAAAAGTCTGTGAAATTCCAAATACGCCCTGATCCGCTGGCCAAATAGTTATCTGTAACGCTTTGGTTCAATGACTACCGAAATGATTTGTCGGGTTCGATAGTCAACGGTAGGATAGTTTGGTTCGTTATAGGTGTTGTAAAGGTCACCTTAGATAAGTGAAGCATGAGAAAGTTGATACGACAGCTACACGGTGTTTTATGTGGTGGGAAATTACAGGTGAGTACGACTTTCCTGCTCGTTTGTGCCACGCAATCCCCCGTGTGGGCACAGGCATCTGAAGAGGTCACTGGTCCGCAGGAGTTGATAGAACGCTATTGCTCATCCTGTCACAACGATCGCATTCAAACTGCCGGCCTGTCATTCGATCGTTTGGACGGCCGTAATCCCAGCGATGATGCCGATGTGTGGGAGCGGATCATTTTGAAGTTACGAAGTGGTGCAATGCCACCGGCGGGTCGCCCACGTCCTGATGTTGAGACCTACCATGCCGTAGCCAGTCGGCTTGAAGCGTCAATTGATCAGGCAGCTGCGTTAAGTCCGAACCCAGGTCGGACGAGTACAACACACCGACTAAATCGCACGGAGTATCGGAATGCTATCCGGGATCTGCTCGCGGTTGATATCGAGGTCGATTTACTGCTGCCAGGTGATGAGACTTCTGATACTGGTTTCGATAACAACGCGGATGTATTGTCGATGACGACGTCTCAGCTTGAGCGATACTTATCGGCTGCTCGTCGTATTTCTCGTTTAGCGGTTGGGGTGGCTCCACTCGCGCCGCAGTTTGAGACCTTTGACGTTCCTTTGTTACTCGTACAGGACGACCGCCAAAGTGAACACCTGCCGCTGGGCTCACGTGGTGGACATGCCATCCAGTACCACTTCCCGGTTGACGGTGAATACCTCTTCAAGATAGATCTTCGAACAAACTGGCAGGACTACATTCTCGGGATGGGCACCGAACAGTTACTTGACGTTCGTATCGATGGTGTGCTCGTGAAACGTTTTACCGTGGGTGGCGGAACAACGGCTAGGGCCGCGCCAGTGACCTTTACCATCGCAGAGAAGGGGGCGCCGGAGTGGGAAGCATATGTCCTCAATGCCGACCAAGACCTTGAAGTGCGTATTCCCGTTGCAGCCGGCTCACGCGTTGTGGGCGTGTCGTTTGTTCGTGATCTCTGGGAGCCGGAGGGCATCCTCAAGCCGCATCAAGTGGGTGAGGTGCTGTCAAATGATGAGGCATATCATGGGAATGCCGCCGTGAGTTCGGTTTCCATTGCTGGCCCATACGCTTCGGGTGGCGTCGGCCAGACCGCGAGCCGTATGGCTATTTTTAGCTGCCAACCGACGACGGTCAGTGCGGAGCGAGACTGCGCGACAGCAATACTGTCGCGGTTGGCGCGGCGAGCGTATCGTCGTCCCGTGAACGAAGACGATCTGTCGACGCTCCTTGGTTTTTTTGATCGTGGCCGTGAGAATGGCGGTAGCTTTGACCGAGGCATTCAACTTGCCCTTGAGCGTTTACTAGTTGACCCAGATTTTCTGCTTCGTATAGAACGAGATCCTGACTCGGTTGGCCCCGAACGTGCTTATCAACTGAGCGACATGGAGGTTGCGTCTCGACTCTCATTCTTTCTTTGGGGCAGTTTGCCAGACGATCTGTTGTTGGACATTGCGGAACAGGGCAATCTGACTGATCCTGGTCAGCTCGAAGTACAAGTCCATCGGATGCTTAACGATTCGAGGTCCCGATCGCTAGTTGATGATTTTGCCGTCCAATGGCTCCATCTTCGCAACTTGGAAGATGTGAAAGGTGACCCCGTGCCGTTCCCGGATTTTGACGACAATCTGGTCGATGCGTTCTATCAAGAAACGACTCGTTTCTTGTCGAGTACCCTTAACGAGGATCGAAGTATTCTTGAACTACTTGATGCGGATTACACGTTCGTCAACGAGCGTCTCGCACGACATTACGGTATTCAGGGAATCTATGGCAGTCGTTTCAGGAAAGTGACAGTACCGGACCGTGAACAACGTGGCGGCCTACTTGGGCATGGAGGATTGTTAGCTATTTCATCCTACCCAACTCGGACATCGCCGGTGCTGCGAGGAAAGTGGCTGCTTGATACGATCTTTGGGGCTCCGGCGCCAACACCACCCGCTGATGTACCGCCATTGCCTGAACGGGGAGAGGGTGGAAACACGACATCGGTACGTGACCGCCTTGAGCGTCACCGCCAGGCGCCAGCGTGTGCCGCTTGTCATGCCACGATCGATCCGCCTGGGTTTGCGCTTGAAAATTTTGATGGTCTTGGGGCCTGGCGTGATGTTGATGAATTTGGAAACCCAATCGACGCCACTGCCACGATGCCAAATGGAGTTGAGGTGCAGGGGATGACCGGACTGCGCACACTTTTGCTTCAACAGCCAGAGCAGTTTGCCGCAACGGTGACAGAAAAACTTTTGTCGTATGCCTTGGGCCGTGCGCTTGGGTATTACGATAAGCCAACTGTTCGTGCGATTGTGCAGGATGCGGCAGTCGATGACTATCGTTGGTCGTCGCTCGTTTTGGGAATTGTAAAGAGTCCAGCCTTTTTGACTCGCAACGCCGCGCTTGTTTCTGCGAACTGAGAGAGACTTTATGACAATCACTAAGAAATCACTTCCACGTCGCACTGTCCTCCGAGGTCTTGGTGTGACAATGGGGCTTCCGCTACTCGATGCGATGGTGCCGGCTGTGACAGCGCTCGCGAAGACAGCGGCAAAGCCGATCCATCGCTTCCAGGCGGTCTATGTGCCGAACGGCATGGCAATGCCCTATTGGACCCCGGAGGTCGTCGGAACTCGTTTTGACCTAAGTCCGATTCTTGCACCGCTCGATCGGTTCAGGGACCAATTGCTCGTCATTTCTGGACTTCGATCGTCATGGAACTACGTGCACGCTGGGGCTTCCGCCTCGTTTCTTACGGGAACGCCGCGCGGTGGTGAAAACGAGACCGATGTTCTTGCGAGTACGTCAATGGACCAGATCCTCGCTCGGGAACTTGGGAAAACGACGCAACTCGGTTCGCTCGAGGTGGCAATAGACAAGTTCGCCAATGCTGGACAGTGTACGGCTGGTTTGAGTTGTGCCTATACGCAGACGATCTCCTGGCGAACGCCGACCACGCCTCTGCCGATGGAAAATAATCCGCGGGCTGTTTTTGAGCGATTGTTTGGGGATAGTGGGTCGGCTGATCCGGCGGTCCGGCGAGAGCGTCGCCAGGAGAAGCAAAGCATTCTCGACTCGGTGACCGACAAATTAACGGATCTTAAGATTGCGGTTGGAACGAGTGATCGGGCGAGGCTCGACGAATATACCGAAGCCGTCCGAGATGTTGAGAGGCGCATCGCACTGGCTGAGGCACAACGTGACATTGAGCCGTCGTTTACAGAGCAGCCGTCTGGGCCGCCGCGGGTATTTGAAGAACATCTACAACTGATGTTTGACCTCCAGTTTCTTGCCCTGCAAGCTGACTTAACGCGTGTGGTGACGTTCATGATGGGTAGGGAGCAAAGCACACGCCCGTTTCCACAAGTGGGGGTTCCTGATGCTCACCATCCTCTATCGCACCATGAAAACATCCCTGCCCGTGTGGCGTTAATGTCGAAGATCAATACCTATCATGTTGAGCTGACAGCAGGGTATCTGGATAGATTGCGCGCTGCGCAGGACGGTGACGGTACGATGCTCGACCACATGACCATCTTGTACGGGGCCGGCATCTCGAACAGTACCAGTCACTCAGGTACGAATCTTCCGCTTCTTGTTCTTGGTGGGGGCGCAGGAAAGATCAAAGGGGGACGGCACCTCAGGTTTCCCGCTGATACGTCGAATGCTGACTTGCTGATGACCCTGATGGACAAGCTCGACATGCCTCTTGAACGATTGGGTGAGAGCACAAATAGGCTTCCCATCGATACGTTGTCTGAGGTGTGATGCTAATGACTCGTTTACTCCAGAGTGTATGGATCGTCGCGGCCGTAATCTTGGGCGCTGTCAGCGTATTTGCTGCTGAGCGTGCTGAGCCGACCGTGGCGGATGCTGCTCGTAATGCCGATTGGGTGAGTGTTCAAGTATCACTGGACGGTGGTGTTGACGTCACAATCTCCCAGGGAGATGGTTCAACCGCGCTCCACTGGGCCGTGCACTGGGACCAGGTTAATATTGCCGCTCGCTTGATTGCTGCAGGGGCCGATGTGAATGCGGCGACCGACCTCGGTGTGACACCACTCTGGAGTGCGGCTGAGAACAGTAGTCTGGTAATAGTGCGCCAACTGCTAGCCGCGGGTGCCGACCCGAATGTGGCTCTTCTGTCAGGCGAGACGGTATTGATGACTGCAGCACGGAGTGGTGACGCTGCTGTTGTACGTCATCTTCTTGAAGCCGGTGCCGGAACTGAAGTGACTGCTGCGCGTGGTCAAACCGCACTCATGTGGGCTGCGGCGCAGCGCCACGCCGCGGTTGTCGAAGTGTTGCTTGAGTATGGGGCGGATGTTGATACTCGGACGGTGTCGTGGACTGAGGTGGTCAAGACATCACCGGACCCATGGAGCCCTGAGTATGTGACTGAGCAGCAGCAGGGTGGCTACACGCCGTTGCTATTTGCGGCACGCGTTGGTGATCTCGCGTCTGCCCGATTACTGGTTGAGGCTGGGGCTGATGTTAATGATCTCGCGCCGGTGGGTACGAGTGCTGTCGTTGTCGCGGCCCATAGTGGGCATGGAGAGGTGGCGTCCTATCTTGTTGAACGCGGGGCGGACCCAGATGCAGCCGAGGCCGGTTATACCGCGTTACATGCTGCTATCCTGCATAAAGACAACGACCTTGTCCGTACGCTACTTGCGCATGGCGCTGACCCCAACGTGACGGTTGAACGGGCTACCCCTGTTCGCCGGGATGCTGTTGATTTTTATCTGCATCCTTCCTATGTAGGAGCGACGCCGTTTTGGCTTGCGGCCCGTTTCGGTGCGCCGGACATCATGTATCAGCTCGCTGAACTCGGTGCTGACCCACATGCGCAGCATTCTCCAAGTTACTGGCCGGGATCTCTCGGGGTTACCGAAGATCGTCGGATGATTGAGGAAGGTCCCACGACCGCGTTAATGGCAGCGGTTGGGCTCGGCGGGCGTGCGCCACTCATTGCCGTCGATCGGCTCGGACGCATTGCCGAGAGCGCACCGGTCCGAAGCACTCGGCGCGATCCTGATTGGGACAAGGTCGAGACCACGACACTTGCCGCGGTCACGCTGGCGGTTGAGCTTGGCGTAGACCTTAATGCGGCGGATACCGATGGCAACACCGCGCTTCACGCAGCGGCGCGTCGAGGGTATGACACCGTCGTTGAGTACTTGGTTGTCCAGGGCGCTGATCTAGCGGTGATGAACGAAGGGGGATTGACCCCATTTGATTTCGCGCGGCAAGGTTTTGGGCGTGGGGCGAATGCCGGACCGCACGAAAGCACGATGGAACTACTACGTCGACTTGCTGCTGACCAGTGATTTAATTTTTTGGAGGAAAACCATGCACAAGTTGCTCTCTACGCGCCGCCCTGTAATTCGTTACGTCGCTGCAGTGGTGGCGATTGTGTGTCTGGGCGCTGCTGGTGTAGTTGCTCAGTCTGGCGCCACCAATGGAGAGTGGGGCGTGTTTGGTGCAGATGCGGGAGCCACTCGCTACGCGCCACTTGACCAGATTGATTCTGACAACGTGGGTGATCTAGAGGTGGCGTGGCGATGGAGTGCTCGGGACCAGGGGACGCCCCCGCCGTCAGGTCGGACGCAGATCAGTCCCTTGGTAATCGATGGGGTGATGTATACGACCATCGGGAACGAACGCAACGTCATCGCTCTCGATGCCGCGACCGGTGAGTCCATCTGGGGCTGGCGTCCAGGCGACAGCGAACAAAGATGGGGTGACATCATCGAGCCCGTGGCACGTAGTGCCGGTCGTGGTGTGACCTACTGGACAGACGGGGCTGGAGATGATCGAATTTTTGTGGTCACACCGAGCTATCAGTTGGTCGCTCTCGACGCGCGGACAGGAGACTTGGTCGATGGATTCGGAACGGCGGGCGTCATTGACATGATTGATGACCTGCGCTGGGAAGAGCGACCGGCAACGACACGAGCGGGACGGGTGGCGAACACATCACCGCCTGCGCTGATTGGAAATGTGTTGGTGGCGTCGATTTCGCTTCATACCGGCAGCATACCGACGAGGGCTAATCGACGGAACATCCGCAATCCTAATGAGGTGTGGCCGATGAACATTCCGGGCGACGTGGTGGCCTATGACGCTCGAACCGGTCGGATGCTGTGGCGGTTTAATACGGTGCCAAAAGAGGGAGAGTTCGGCGTCGACACCTGGCTGAAAGCGAACGAGGAACTCTGGAGAGTCGCGACCGGAACACACCCGTGGGTTCAAGAACGGCCGGACCTTCTTGATGCTTCCTGGAAGTACACGGGCAACATTGGGCATTGGGCCCCTGTGACGGTCGACGAAGAACTCGGCATGTTCTACGTGCCGACTGAGACAGCGACCAACGATTATTATGGGGGCTATCGACCGGGAGATAATCTCTTTGCGAACTCTGTGGTCGCCCTTGATGCGGAGACCGGCGAACGGGTGTGGCATTTCCAGCTCACCCATCACGAACTGTGGGACTACGACATCCCGACCGCTCCTATTCTTGTTGACATCACGGTCGACGGTGCCGTGGTGAAGGCTTTGGTGCAGCTTTCGAAACAGGGATTTGCATACGTACTTAACCGTGAGACAGGTGAACCAGTCTGGCCGATCGAGGAGCGACCTGTACCGCCATCTGAGGTGCCATGGGAGTGGACGTCGCCCACGCAACCCTTTCCCACCAAGCCGCCAGCATTTGAACGCCAAGGCGTGAGTGAGGATGATCTTATCGATTTTACCCCTGAGCTGCGAGCCGAGGCGTTACAGATTGTTGAGAACTACACACTGGGGCCCATCTATACGCCGCCGACATTGCAAGAGCCAAATGGTAATCGAGGAACCATCGCGCTTCCCAGTGCGGGTGGCGGTGTCAATTGGCCGGGTGGTGCAGTTGATGCTGACGCGGGCATCCTGTTCGTTCCATCGGTCACGAGGCCGTCGTTGTTTGGTTTAATCGATGGCTCGGAAGGAACTGGAGTTCGCTACCATATTTCTTCCGCATCGGGTGTGCCGACTGTGCGTGACCTTCCTCTCATCAAACCACCTTACGGGCGCATTACTGCGATCGATCTGACCGAGGGCGAAATCATTTGGCAGATTCCGCACGGTGAGACGCCAGGCTATATCCAGGCACATCCTGACCTCCAGGGTGTTGATATACCGAAGACGGGAACCCTAACGCAGAGTTCAGGATTGTTAGTGACGTCGACGCTACTGTTTGCTGGAGAGGGAGCTCGGGGTGCACCGGTTCTCCGTGCCTATGACAAACGGACGGGCGAGATCGTCCACGAGCTTCAACTGCCAGGTGGACCAACGACCGGATTTCCGATCACATACATGGCGAACGGCCAACAGCACATCGTTGTGGCGGCGCTGGATGAAGAGCGTATCGCGGAATTGGTTGCCTTTACGTTGCCATAGAAGTGGGACCAAGGCACAAACAAAGTTGATTTGCCGTCAATGAGGAAAACGTTGGTTGTTTCCGTGAGAAGTGTGATCGCCGCGACAGTTTTGACTGCCGCATGCGGGCTTCCTGAGTTTGCCGAAGAGGGAGCGACCGTGGCGTCTGAGGACGTGGTGGTTGCGCTTCCACCACCCACGTTTCACCATATTCATATCAACTCTGTCGATCCGGACCGTTCGATCGCCTGGTACAGCGATTACTGGCCACAGGGAGAGGCCACAACCTACGCAGGGTTTCCGGCTTTCTACGATGACATTTACCTGTTGTATACGCAGGTCGATACGCAACCCCCCGGTGGGTTTGACCGAGCGTTACAGCGTTCAGAGCCTCAGAGTGGATTTTGGACCTTTGGGTCGACGTTTGCTGGACCCAACACCGACGCATTTCGTGAACGCATCCGTGATTTTGACCAGGAAGCGTTCGAGTTTGTGACCTTATACGGTGGGTCCGATGGCGGCGACACGGCGCACCATGCACTTGCACTACCTATGGGGGATGCCTTGCTGCGCGCGAGCAGTATTGCCGAACGCGCCGAGGAGGAGGCTGCTGATCCACCTACTCCTCCAACCTCGGGTCTCGATTTCGCGTATCTCGTGGACCCGGACGGGATGTTGGTGGAGGTCACGGCCGGCCAGAATGACAGCTTTCGTAGTCACACACATTTCTGGGCGGAGCATCCACTGTGTGCGGCCAACTGGCACGTGGAGCACCTTGGTGCGAAGTTTCCTGAGAATCAGAACACGTTCAGCTCGGATTTTAACTTTAGTGAGAACGGGTGGAGTCCATGCGAGGTCCCAACTGGAGAGGTCACGTTTCCGACCTACATGGAGGTGGGGCAACTTCGAATTCCGGCTGGAAATGCTCGAGTCGGCAATGCGAGCTGGTTGTGGTATCCGCGGCAGTGTCGAGACGGTCGCTGCGGTGCCGGTCTTGATCGATCGCTAGTTCGATCACGTGGGCAAGTCGTCGATCACATTGGTTTGACGTATCCAGACCTCGATGATGTCATTGCCCACCTTGAGGCTAAGAGCGTACCAATTCTTGAGGGTCCGTATACCCTCGGCGAGACACGAGCGATCTTGATCGAAGACCCGAATGGACTCGCATACGAACTAATCGAAGCACACGAGTAGTTTCTCGTTCGGACTGTCACTTTTGCCAAGACTACCACTTCGGTCACGATAGGGTGGGCCGAACTATGTTCGCACGTCGAGGTGGCAGGCCCGAACTGGTTGCAGCGAGCTATACTGATCATCGAAATGGTAGAGATTCTGAGAAAATTTGAGGTGACGCGATGACATCACACAATCGGTTGACGGCGCTCGTCGTCGTGTTTGTACTGTTGCTCGTTCCGCAGACGCTGGTCGGCCAGGGGTTGGTCCGCGTTACGCCGGAAGAGGTGGGACTGTCGTCCGAACGTCTTGACCGCTTAAGTCTGGCACTCGAGAGCTACGTCGACGATGGACGACTCGCCGGTGCGGTCACTATTGTCGTCCGGAGGGGCAAGATAGCCTACCGAGAGGGGATCGGTCATCGCGATGTGGAGGCACAAGCGCCAATGCCATCTGACGGAATTTTCAGAATCGCGTCACAAACGAAGGCGCTTGCCAGCGTGGGTGTCATGCTGCTTCAGGAGGAGGGTAAGCTACTAATCACCGACCCGATCGGTAAGTACCTCCCGGCGTTTGCCGAGACAACCGTTGCCGAACCGAACGATGGTGGTGGCTACAATGTGGTGCCGGCCCGACGTTCCATCACCATCCGCGATTTGCTAACGCATACGGCTGGCATTAGCTATGGAACTTGGAGTCGTGACCATGGTCCCTCAAGTGACGTGTGGGAAGAAGCGGGTATCAATGGTTGGTACTTCGCCAATCGCGACGAACCGGTGATCGATACGATGACGCGGCTTGCAGAATTACCGATGGCTGCTCATCCTGGGGAGCGTTGGGTCTACGGCTACAACACCGACATATTAGGCGCGATGATTGAGAAGATTAGCGGCCAGACACTCGGTGAATTCCTCAAGGAGCGATTGTTCGACCCGCTTGGAATGACCGACACGCATTTTTTCCTACCTGAGAATAAGTTGGGACGGCTTGCTACTGTCTATTCGTCTGTCGGAGATGGCAGTAGCTTTGAGCGTGCACCAGACCCGGGTCATATGGAGGGGCAGGGGCACTACGTAAACGGGCCGCGCACGGCGTTTTCCGCAGGCGCCGGTGCACTGTCGACTGCTACTGACTATGCCACCTTCTTGCAGATGATGCTGAATGGAGGAGAGTTAAACGGCACGCGAATTTTGTCGAGAAAGACAGTTGAATCGATGATCAGTGACCATATGGATGGCATCGACTTTCGCCCTGGTCAGAGCTTTGGTCTTGGCTTTTCTCTCACGCATGACCCGGCTGCGACAGGGCTTCCCGGCTCGGTCGGGGAGTTCGCTTGGGCCGGCGCCTATCACTCCACCTACTGGGTCGACCCTAAGGAAGAGTTGATTGTTGTTTATTTGACGCAGATCATTCCAGCGATCAACTTGGATGATCAACGGAATGTGCGGACGATGGTCTATCAGGCGATCGTTGATTAATGCCTGACTAATCAGGAAGTGCAAAGGCGATCATCCTGGGACCACCGCCGATTCCGAGCGCGACGTACTGTTTACCGTTAACCATGTAGGTCATAGGTGTTCCGAGGGCACCTGATGGTAGGTCAACAGACCCGAGTTCTTCGCCAGTGGCCTTATCGTAAGCGACCATCCGTGGTCCGCCGTTTGTACCACCGGCAGAGAGATTGTAGATGACCAATGTTTTCGTCAGGACGACACCTGTTCGCGTGCCGTCTCCGCCGAGTGGTGGGAGGTTGAGATCACGCAGTCTCGGATGATTTCGAAACCGGTCACCGTTTCCTGTTGGAACCTGCCAAACGTATTCCCCCGTATTGAGGTCAAGCGCTGACATTCTTGAATACGGTGGTTTGACCAAGGGTAACCCTTGAGGCATCATCGGCCCGTTTCGAAACGTTCCGGCTCGAATGCGTTCTAAACGGCTAGCCTCATCTGCGCCGTGGGTGTAAGGCACCGTCGCGCCAAGCTCTGGGTCTGGCGTGTACATTTCAACTACCGATATTTGGTTGTGGGACGGGATATAGAGGATGCCAGTTTCTGGGTCGACGGCACCTCCGGACCATCCGGCTGTTCCCCCCGGCGGCGGTCGCATGACCGTGCCTTTCGTTTCGCCTTCGACGGGTAAATCAAGAGGTGTGAACAGTGGACCGAGTCTCCAGCCGTCAACGGCTTCAAGTGCCATCGCTCGAATTTCTGGTGTGAAATCAACTAAGTCATCAACAGTGATGCCTTGATAGTCGAACGGGTCTGGCTTTGTTGGGAAGGGTTGTGTCGGCGATAGCACTTCACCGGGCATGTTTGAGTTTTGCGGTACGGGACGTTCTTCAATGGGCCAAACAGGATCACCGGTTTCCCGATCAAAAACGTAGACGAAGCCTTGCTTGCTAATCTGTGCAAGGGCCTTGATGTCACGGCCATCAACGGTGATATCCACCAAGTTGGAGTGCGTCGGGAAATCGTAATCCCACAGGCCGTGATGGACAGCTTGGAAATGCCACTGGCGCTGTCCTGTTTCGACGTCAACAGCAATAACGGATTCTGAAAATAAATTGTCTCCTGGGCGATCGACTCCAACATAGTCGTTGGTGACAGTTCCAGTCGGAAGATACACATGCCCGAGTTCATTGTCGCCAGCAAGCATTGACCAGACGTTGCCGTTGCCGGAGTACCGCCACGAGTCATTGCCCCATGTGTCAACACCGTATTCGTCGGCGCTGTTTGGTACAGTGTGAAAATCCCACGAGTGTTCGCCTGTACGCGCATCCCACGCTCTGACCCAGCCTGGGATCGCTTCTTTCGTGATTCGTCGGTCAGCGACATGGGAGCCGTGGATGACTTTGTCACGGACGACGATTGGTGGTGAATGTACTCCCCAGGTCAGTGCATTCAGGTAGTCACGTTCACCACGCACCGCACGTGGTACACCGGCCATCGTGTCGACCATGCCACTTCCGTTCGGGCCAAAATCAGCACACGGTTGGCCAGTTTTTGCACTGACGCAGACAAGATAACCATTGCCGGTGCCCCAGTAGATCCGTTCGTCATCTGCACCATCTGTCCAATAGGCCACACCACGTTGGGACCAAGGCGCACTCATTGTTGGTGTGCCGTCTTCATAGCTCTTCGGATTGAAGACCCACAGAGTTTCTCCAGTGACGGCATCGACCGCGACACCTTGTGAGAGCGGAGTATTAAAGTAGAGCACGCCATCGACCATTAAGGGGGTGGCCTGCAGACGTGAGGCAATAGGCGGTTGGCTTGACCGGTAAAGGTCAGGCGTATCAGTAACGAGCGAATCGACGATCGTAGGCAGAGGCGCCCACCACTCGCCGCCACCTGGTGTAGAGCGACTGACTGAATTGTCGACAGAAAGCCACTCCCACGCTACTTCTAAGTCAGAAAAGTTACTGCCGTCGATCTGGTCGAGCGGAGAATATTTCGTGCCTCGAATGTCGCCGGCATAGCTTCTCCATTCACCGTTTGACGTGTCGTAGGTTTGCCATGGCTGGGCATGTGCGGTCGATGAGACCACACTAAACGTTAAAACAAAAATGGCAGGTCGTATCCACTGGTTGGTCATTATTAATATTAATCCTTCAAGCTTGAGCTGATGCATTCGGTCAGGGTTGTTCGGTGGCGTCCAAAGGAATGTCTCTAAGGCGTTCCTGAATCGTACCAGGAATACCGAGATCGGTATTAGCTCCAAGGCGTTCAAGTAGTTCAGCGGTGTCGGGCCAGGTTTGGAATTGGAACGACTGCTTAGAACCTTGAGCCAACCGGTACGCAGTACGGCCTCTAAAGTCACGAGCATTGATGTCAGCGCCTTTGGCAACAAGAAATTCTACAACTTCATTCAGCCCACGAAACGAAGCCCCATGGAGAGCGGAGAAGTCGGCCTCATTTGTTGCATTGATATCGGCACCCGCTTCGAGCAAGACCTTGACTGCCGCTTCTGCGCTAGGTGACCGGACACCACGTGGTTCACGGGGGGTATAGGTGGCTCGTCCGAGGCCAGCGGCTGCCATAAAGGGTGTTGTCCCGTCAGCGGTTGTCAAGTGCTGGTCTGCACCGGCGTTGAGAAGTGCAAGTAGGGTGTCAGTGCTGGTCGAGGTTCGGCTTTCTCCGACACTAAATACTTGTCCTCCGGCACCATTCATGTCGTACGCGGCAACCCATAGTGGCGTCGCCCCGAGAAGGTCGCCCGTGCCACATGCGAACGGTTCGAACGCGCCCTTCTTGGGATAGCCGATGTAGCTCATGATCATGGCTGAAGAACTGATCCGGCCGTTGGGGTTGGCACCCTTGGCCAGGAGTGCTTCAACCAAAGGAAGTCGTTGTCCCCCACTGAGGCTTGCCCGCCGAAAACGTGCATAGAGGCCACCTCGCCCGTGCCGGCGATACCAGTCACCGAGCCACACCCCGACATTTCCTGCAGCCGCATGTAATGCAGGGATACCGTTAATCGTGCCGTTTGGATCAGCTCCATGCTCAAGGAGAAACAGTGCGAAGGTGTCTTGATTGCTTACGATTGCAAATGGTAGGACGTGAGTATCGTCATTACTTCTTTTATTGAGGTCGACACCCGCTGCCAGTAGTGCCTCGGCGGTTTCGATGTCACCATTCTGTGCGGCATACATCAATGGTGTGAAACCTTTAATGGTTGATTGCCTTGGGTCAGCACTACGAGCCAGCAGCAGGCGCACAATGTCTTTGTGAGTTTCAGCCACGGCCCACATTAAGGCGGTGCTTTGAGTTTCGGTGGCTGCTGCATTTACGTCAGCGCCATTGTCTAGAAGCAGTCGAACAACATCGAGATTACCAGTCCGTGCTGCCACCATGAGTGGTGTCAAACCACTTGTGAGGGTCGCATTGGGATTCGCACCAGCTTCGATCAAGACACCGACTAAGTTCGTATTGGCGTTTTGAGCGGCCCGTTCAAGCGGCGAAACTCCATGGTCGTCGGTGGCGTTTACGTCGGCACCGGCACTGATTAGTTGCCGCGCAATCTCGACTTGGTCCCAATGAGAGGCTAAAAGCAATGCGGTGACTCCGTCAGCACGCGCCACATTGGGGTCACTTCCCTGCTGCACGAGTTCCATCACGGCTGGCCAGTCTTGATTAGATGAAGCTGTGATTAGCGCATGGTCTTGAGCGTGTGCGGAAGACACAAGGTAACCGTGAATCGCCATCACCATGACTATGGCTACCTTCAGTCGGCGAGTGCGACGGTCGCTCTGCATGACTGCCGTCACTATATGCACTCTTAGAAATTGCGTCCACATCAATAATATTTAGGGATTAGCACAAGTAGCAGCGATATACTTGGAAATAGGTCAGAGAGTCTAAGATCATGCTGAAGCTGAAGCTGACACTCGGTGCCAGTGGATTTGTTGGGCTGGCGTCTCTTTTGGTGCTCCAGGTCTCCTGGGCTCAGGAACGCACCGAAGCGATTTCCAGCGAAATTTTTACAAATTACTGTATTACTTGCCACAACGACCGGCTGCAGACTGCTGGCCTCTCACTTGACCGTCTCGACCTTGCAGACGTTGGTGGCAATGCCGAAATTCTCGAAAAGGTCGTGCGGAAACTTCGAAGTGGTCAAATGCCTCCGGAAGGACGTCCGCGGCCGGACGCGGCGACGATCGGCGAGTTTACGTTCTCCCTAGAAAATGCGCTTGACCGTGCGGCAGCAACGAGGCCTAACCCCGGACGAGTGGCGTCCCGTCGCCTCAATCGTCTTGAGTACGTCAACGCCATTTACGATTTGTTAGCACTTGAAATCGACGGGAGTGCACTGCTTCCGGGAGATATGGCCGGTTTTGGATTCGATAACAATGCTGACGTGCTTTCGATCACACCGTCATTAATGGCTCGTTATATTGCGACTGCAACAAAGATTAGTCGAGCCGCGGTCGGGAGTCGTGACAACCGACCGGTCATGCAGGTTTACGACGTTGGGTATGAGAGACGCGATCTTCGAGCTGGTGAAACGATGCCATTCGCGACCCACGGGGGATTAGCGATTCGGCATACGTTTCCTTTGGATGGTGAATATGTGTTTGCGGTTCGTTTGAAACGAAATGAAACGATTGAAACGATCGACGGAATTGCTGAAGACGAACACCAAATTGAAGTACGGGTCGATCATGCACTTGTTCAACGTTTCTTGATCGGAGGAAAGTATCCTGGCCCGGACCCGGGTCAGCTCATAGCAGTTCCGGAAGAGGATGTCGATGGACAACGACTGCACGAATATCGGATGACAGCCGACCACGAGTTGGAGGTGCGTGTTCCGATTCAAGCGGGCACACGACTCGTGTCAGTTGCTTTTACGGATTCAGCGCCCTCACCGGGTGTGCCGAGCGATCAACCAGGCATTGACACGGTCTATATTTCTGGACCGTTCAATGGTGTGGTCCCAGATGACACGCCGAGCCGTCGACGTATATTTAGCTGCCATCCGGTGGCTAGTAGTAGTCTCGTGGAGGAGGAGGCCTGCGCACGAGAGATCATGGGAGCCCTTACCCGTCGTGCGTATCGCAGACCCGTGACCGATGACGATATTGAGCCGCTAATGGTTGTCTATCGGGAGGGACGGTTGGATCGTGACTTTGAGGTGGGTATAGAGCGTGCACTTGAAGCGCTGCTGTCGATGCCAAAGTTTCTTCTACGTCTTGAGCGGCAGCCCGTTGATACACAGCCCGGTTCTATCTACCAGCTAAGTGACATCGAACTCGCATCACGACTTTCTTTTTTTCTCTGGAAAAGTATCCCAGATGAAGAATTGTTAGAACTCGCGGTTGGTGATGAACTGAGTCAGCCTGATGTACTAGCTGGTCAGGTGCGCCGGATGCTTGCTGACCGTCGAGCGACCCGTTTCATGGATGACTTTGTTGGGCAATGGCTTCAGGTTCGGAACATACACTCTCAAGACCCCGATGGCGCATTGTTTGCTGGATTTAACGATTCTCTACGGAATGCGATGGTCCGGGAGACAGAACTCTTCTTTGAAAGTCAGGTGCGCGAAGATCGCCCGATTGATGAATTGCTGCGTGCGGACTATACGTTTTTGAATGAGCAGCTCGCCGATCATTATGGCGTAACCGGGATCTACGGTAATCGGTTCAGACGGACAGCATGGACTGATGATCGGCGCCACGGGTTACTCGGACACGCGAGTGTGCTCACGGTGACGTCATACGCAAACCGAACATCAGTGGTACTCCGTGGCAAGTGGGTACTTGAGACGCTTCTGGGGTCACCGCCACCGCCACCGCCTCCGAATGTGCCGCCACTGGCGGAAAACGATAGGCGGAACCCGTCGTCGCTCCGTGAACGGATGGAACAGCATCGGAGTAGTCCAGTTTGCGCAAGTTGCCATCGACGGATGGATCCATTGGGATTTGCGATGGAGCATTTCGATGCTATTGGTCGATGGCGCGAGACTGACGGGGGTGCGGAGATTAATGCGACCATTACGTTGTCAGATGCCGTCATAGATCACCCGCGGGCCTTTCGCGAGGCGTTGCTCTCCGACGGTGATAATGAGTTTGTTCGTACCGTGACCGAAAAGTTACTAACCTATGCGTTGGGTCGAGGTGTCGCGTACTATGACGCGCCGACGGTCCGTCGTATAACACGCATTCTCAAAGACAACGACTACCGATGGTCTTCACTCATCGCGGCTGTGGTTACCAGCGAGCCTTTTCAAAAACGTCGTGCCCC
The DNA here is from genome assembly GCA_964634925.1 of uncultured Vicinamibacteraceae bacterium. Classification (GTDB taxonomy): domain Bacteria; phylum Acidobacteriota; class Vicinamibacteria; order Vicinamibacterales; family UBA8438; genus DTWD01. The sequence goes on along the minus strand of CAZWKO010000001.1, from coordinate 6,735 downwards.
GGATGATATAGAGGCGCGCGCCATTGAGGACTAGCATGATGTTCATTACAAAGAAATATTTACCTCGGCGAACGGTTCTGCGTGGTCTCGGTGCTGCCATTGCGTTGCCGCTGCTTGATGGCATGGTTCCCGCATTGACGGCGCAACGTCGCACGGCAGCTGCTCCGGTGCGTCGCTTCGGCGTTTTTTATGTGCCAAATGGGATGTCGATGCCGTACTGGTTTCCACAAAAAGAAGGACCGCTTGCTGCATTGCCGCCGACGTTGCAGTCGTTAAGTGCGTTTAAGGATCGCGTGCTGCTGTGTGGTGGGCTCGATGACGAATCAGCTAACTTGGTTAAGGGCGGTGGAGACCATGCGAGGTCGGCGGGGACTTTTCTGACGTGTGTTCCCTTCAAGATTACAAGTGGCGCGGATGTCTTTGCGGCCGTCTCGATGGACCAAATAGCAGCTCGTGAGTTGTCAAAGGAGACGCAACTGGCGTCTCTTGAACTAGGGATTGAATCCAATGCCATGGTTGGCAACTGTGACGGTGGTGCAAGTTGCGCCTACACCAACACCATCGCATGGCGGACACCAACGACACCACTGCCGATTGAGAACGACCCCCGAGCTGTCTTTGAGCGACTGTTTGGGACTACCGGTAGTACAGATCCCGAGGCCAGGATGGAACGATTACGCCGAGACCGTTCCATTCTTGACGCGGTCGGCGGTGAATTAGAAGGTCTGGAACTTATTCTTGGTCCTGGTGATCAAATCAAGCTTGACGAGTACCTAGACGCGCTACGTGATATTGAACGCCGTATTCAAATGGCCGAGCAGCAAAGTACGCGCGAGCTTCCGGTTGTTGATCAGCCTGTCGGGGTGCCGAGCGATTATGCAGAGCACGCTAAATTGATGATGGATCTTCTGGCATTGGCCTATCAGACAGATTTAACCCGGATCAGTTCTTTTATGTTGGCTCGAGAGGTCAGTGGGCGTGCATACCCGGAGATTGGAGTGTCTGATTCTCATCATCCTCTTTCGCATCATCAGGATGAGCCCGCCAAGCTTGAACGGTTGCACAAGATTAACGGATATCATTTCCAGCAGTTCGCTTACCTGGTTGAAAAATTAGCGGCCTTACCTGAGGCCGATGGGACAATGTTGGATTCGACGCTGTTTCTTTATGGTACTGGGATCAGTGATAGCAATACGCATTTCCACGATGATCTTCCAATTGCCTTGGTGGGTGGCAAGGCGACTGGCATTCAAGGTGGGCGCTATGTTCGGTATGCTGACGACACCCCACTGGCGAATCTCTACATGACGATTCTCGACAAACTCGGTGTCCCGGTTGATTCATTTGGAGATAGTAACGGCCACCTTGAGCGTCTTACTGATGTCTAACAAAAAGATTTCGGTCCGAATTACGCGTCATCTGGGAAAACTGTGCGGTTCGATAGTGACGATCTTGGGAATGGTCGGTATTGTTGCGTTGGCTCAAAGGCCGTATCCGATTTATACAACTGATCATCTTGCGGCAACAATGGAAACGCTCGGTCCGAACTTTACGGCCACGATGCAAACGCTTGCTGCTGCTGATTACGCAACCACAAAAGAACGTCTCAGCCGATCACGTGAACAGTTAGCGACGACGGTGACGTTCTGGCGTGACCATGAAAAAGACGACGCGACTGGGTATGTGCGTGCTGCGCTGCGGGGCATGGATGATCTCGATGCGGTCCTATCGATGGAGCTAGTGGATTCAATGGCGGCGGCGGAGGTTGCTGCAGACATTCAAGCGGCGTGTGCGTCCTGTCATGCTGTATATCGAGAGCAAGACCCGACCACCGGAGAGTATCGATTAAAGTCGGATACTTTAGAATAAAGACGGAACAAGTTCCGGCCACGTTCATTCCAACCGTCGGTGTAGGTTCACCTTAGACTGTTTTGGAGGATATCTGTATGTCGCTTGACCGCTATGTCACCCTTGGTCGTTCGGGACTTCGTGTAAGCCCTTTTTGTCTCGGCGCCATGACATTTGGCGAAGATTGGGGTTGGGGGTCGAGTGTTGCTGAGGCTGAAGCCATTCTTGGACGGTATCTACAGCGAGGGGGAAACTTTATTGATACGGCGAACGCATATACCAAAGGTCATTCAGAGAAAATTATTGGTGATTACATCAAAAAAGAAGACATGCGTCGTGATCAATTAGTTATTGCCACGAAGTTCTTTGCGAATCTTTACCCGTCTGACCCGAACGGTGGTGGTGCAAGTCGTAAATCGCTCATGGAAGCGTGTGATCAATCTCTTAGACGCCTACAAACAGACTACATCGATCTTTACTGGATGCACCTATGGGATCGATTTACCCCGATTGATGAAACTATGCGCGCGCTGGACGACCTTGTTCAAAGTGGAAAGGTTCGTTACATCGGATTTTCTGATACACCAGCTTGGAAAGTTGCGCAGGCTCAAATCACAGCGAATTTTCGTGGGTGGGCGTCGCTTGTGGCCTTGCAAATCGAGTACTCGCTTGTTGAGCGGACTGTCGAAGGTGAACTAATTCCAATGGCACAAGAACTTGGACTCGGCGTGACGCCGTGGTCACCACTGCGTGGTGGCGTCCTGACGGGAAAATATACCCGTGACAATGTCAATGATGTCAAACCTGGACGTGGTGAACGAGTGACGGCGTATTTGAATGACCGAACATTCAGCATTATCGATGAGTTAGTGAAGATAGCAGCGGAATGCAAAACTACGCCGGCCGCGGTCGCCTTGGCGTGGGTTCAGCGGAAGCCGGGTGTCGACTCAACGATTATTGGGGCGAGAACAATGGAGCAGCTTGAGTCTAATTTGATTGGACTCGATGTGACATTGACCGAAGCGCAGGTCGCTGCGCTTGATGCCGTGTCGGCACCAACCCTGAGTTTCCCGATGCCGTTTCTTGAATGGGCGAATACGATCATGCATTCCGGGGCGACGGTGGATGGGCAACCGTCGGAGGCATGGCCGATGTCACCTGAGAATGATGAAGACCGTTATTGATTCGATTCAACGAATACAAAATGGCTACTACCGCCACGCGACGACATAGGCAATCCAGGCGGTTTCCTCGATCACCGTTTGTCGGCGCCTGAAGATTCCATTGCCGCCGCCGCTTCCATCATCGCCTTCCCAGTACACTTCGACGTCTTGAAATCCTGCTTCACGAAGCAGGTCACGTAGTTCAGGCAATGTCCAGAGACGCCAGTCATATGTAAACGCTTTTTTTATGCGCGAGCCGTCGCTGAACTCGAAATGAATATGACGGATGGCATAGCCGTTGATTGGGTCAAACGGTTTTTGGTCCCATACGTAGGTGACTCCTCGACCTTTTTTACTCCGTTCTTCAAGTTCCGCGCCGAGTTCAAGGCCCCCACAGAGGTCTAAAAAGAAAGCCCCGTCCTTTACTAATCCGATTTTGGCCGCACGGAAGTAGTCCAATAGTTGCGGGCGTTCTTTAAACACGCTGTACGAGAAATTAAATGCACAGGTAACGTCCGTCTTCGTTTTGATTGGGTCGCGTACGTCCTGTTTGTAGAGCTGGACTCGCCCGACTTCTTCATCGGTCAGCGTCGCGAGGTTATGTGTGCGTCCCCAATCAAGTGTCTGCTGGTCAAGGTCGATGCCATACGCCGATCGTGCTGATTTATCACGGACCCATTCCGCGCACATAAGCGCGGTTCCACAAAAGTCTTCTCGGAGAACAAGAGCCTTGCGACCGTTGCGTTTTTTAAAACGTTTTTGAATGAACGAGATGTCTGCCGAAGGTTCCTGTACCGAAAGTTGGTACAGCGAGTGGATGTCAGCGTTTTTCGCGGTGAGACGATTCTTAGTCTTTTTCTTTTTGTTTGGTGGTTTACGTGTCACTACTTCAGTCCGTGTATTTGTTTAAAAGTTGGCCATTCATTTTTCAAATTGAGAAAGGCTTCAAGATTGTCGCATAAGAGAAAAGGATTTGACCGACGTTCAAGACCGAGTGTTGAGCTAGGACGAATGCCATAGTCGTGACCAGGCCAGAGGGTACTACTGTCGGGGAAGGTGCTAAGAACACGCTGCAGGCTTGTCCATTCGAGGGTGGAGTCTTCTTCAGTAGCTGTTCCACCGACTTTGCCTACGAAGATGAGGTCTCCGGTAAACAAGAGTTGATACGACGGTTCGTACAGGACCAGGTGGTCTGATGCGTGGCCAGGCACATGCAGGCATTCAAGCTGCAGATTGCCAATGGGTATGGTCTGGCCGTCACTTAGGGAGGTGTCAGGCTCAATCGGTCCCTCTGGGTGCGCGGCTATTTTTGCGCCGGTAAGGCGGGCGGCTTCGTCGTTGCCTTCAGTATGATCAGGGTGCCCGTGGGTGTTGATGATGTGAGTGACTACCAGATGTTGTGATGTGGCTCGGTCTACCAGCGTGTCTGGTGAGTACGAAGGGTCTATTAAGACAGCTTGTTTGGTTGACCGGTCGCCGAGGAGGTAGCCAAAATTTCTGTCTCCGCCGGTCCGGATTTGTTCAAAGATTAGCTCCATAGACGTATTATTTACGATCAGGGAACATGGGTTGGCTGACTTTGGGGTGTCAACCATTTAAGGTGAGGTTCGCAAGAACAATATAAGGACGAATAAACCATGCGTAGAGCTTTCTTGATTTTTACAGTAATTGTCTCGGCTGGGTTACTAGCTACTCCTGCGGTGATGCAGGATATGTCCGTTGGAGCGAGTCCATACGATGTGGTAAATGGTTGGCTGAAGCCGTTTGCATCGACTGGGCATTCATTCGGAGCGACATCAAGTGTGTTTGCTGAGTCGCCTGATCGCATTTTCATTGCCCAGCGTGGTGAGAATCGATTGCCAGATCCTGTCCCCCCAGGTTTTGAAGGATTCCTCGGGTCGATTGGCGTGAGGGCCAACACTGCTGCCGAGAGTCGCGTTTGGCAGAACACCATCTTCGTTGTCGATGCTGACGGAAACATGACCGAAGCATGGACACAGTGGGATGACATGTTCGAGACTGATGCAGAGGGTGCTTCCGGTATACATAAGATCAAGATCAGCCCCTATGATCCTGACCGGAAACTCTGGGTGGCCGATACGACGAATCATCAAGTGCACGCCTTTTCAAATGATGGTGAAGAGCTTGTGATGTCACTCGGTGCTGGTGGTGCGGGAGATGACGACAATCATTTTGATCGACCTTGGGATATGGCATTTACCGAGGACGGCTCTATCTTTGTCTCTGATATGGGCAACTCGCGCATTATGAAGTTCGATGCCCAAGGAAATTTTGTGACGACGTGGGGTGTGAACGGAAGTGGGCGCGGCGAGTTTGATAGACCTCACGCCCTTGCGACCGACAGCATCGGTCGGATTTACGTAGGCGATATGGGAAACAACAGAGTCCAGGTTTTTAATGAAACAACGCGCTCCGTCTGGTACCACCCAAACATTTCGCCGATCGCGACGTGGCCGGGATTTGAACGGCCGACCGATATTTATGCCACTGGCTACGATGTTTGGATTTCGGATAACGGTGAAGGCTCTGCTGCAGGTGGTGCTGGCGAACCCACACGGCCCGCACGGATGGTGAAGCTTGACTGGAACGGCAATCCTCAATTTACGTGGGAACTTGCCGGTTTTGGCACGGGTGCTGGTGAGGCGCTCGTTGTCCACCAATTTTCTGTAGATGCAGAGAAAAATTTCTATGTCGCGGATCCTGGTCACGGTCGAGTGCAAAAGTTTGTCCAGAAAGAAGGGGCGAGCTTCATGGAGACGTTTGGTGCACCGGACCCACCGTTGCAATAGCGCTCAAAGTTAAAGGATGATGGAACTATGCGAAATTATTATTTGATTTTGACGGCAGTTGTCGCCTCTGGTTTAACGGCTGCTCCCGCAGTGATGCAGGATATGTCGGCCGGAGCAAGTCCGTACGATGTGGTTGATGCGTGGGTCAAGCCGTTTGCCCCGTCTGGCCATGCCTTTGGGGCGACGACCGGTGTCTTTGCGGAATCACCCGACCGTATTTTTGTTATCCAGCGTGGCGAAATTCGATTACCGGATCCCGTGCCGCCTGGGTTTCAGGGGTTTGTTGGATCGATTGGCCAGAACGCCTTGCAAGCAGGTGACAATCGTGTCTGGCGGAATTCCATCTATGTGGTTGATGGTGGTGGCAACATGATTGAGGCTTGGACCAAGTGGGATGAGATGTTTGAAGGGGGAGCCGGCCCGCACAAGGTGAAGATCAGTCCCTTTGACCCTGACCGGAAGGTATGGGTTGTTGATGAAACTAATCATCAAGTCCATGCGTTCTCAAACGACGGTGAAGAATTAGTAATGTCTCTCGGTGCCGGTGGAGTTGGGGATGATGAGAACCATTTCAATCGTCCACAAGATCTTGCATTTCTCGAAGATGGCTCGATCTTTGTTGCTGACTCTGAAAATGCTCGTGTTGTGAAGTTTGACGCGGAAGGCAATTTTGTGACGACCTGGGGGACTCAGGGTAGTGGTCGAGGCGAGTTCGATGCGGTGCACGCCGTAGCAACGGATAGTATCGGGCGCATTTATGTGGCTGACCGCAACAATGATCGAATTCAGGTGTTTAATGAAACGACGCGGTCTGTGTGGTATCACCCCAATATTTCACCAATCGCGACATGGCCGGGATTTGAATTTCCGAACGACATCTACGCTACTGGCTACGATGTGTGGATTGCTGACAA